>NZ_PJBU01000005.1:0-15003 GCF_002863645.1 Psychrobacter sp. MES7-P7E
TGCAACTAGCAAGGAAGTAAAAGCTTTGCTACATGCTCACTATACTAAGATAGCGCTCGAAGATAATTAGCTCTTATAATTTGAGCCCGACGTTGCTAAGCTATTATAGTATTGCTTTTCACAGCCAGTATCGAAAGATGAAACATAATTAATTGTGCTATTCAATCATATTTATCAAATCATTTCACCTATGTAAGATTACTAGTCCAGCATCACTAACTCTCGTCCAGCCATCTCCGAAATAAAGAATAACTACCCTGCCCACAAACATAATAACGTTATAGCTAGTCAGCTTATTCGCTTAGTGAATAGATAAGCATTAAGACCTGATATCACCGTGATGAATTACATCCTTGGGTCTGCTTCTATCTACACTCGCTTGCTTTAATATTACCATCATTATATCCGTGTTCATATGATTCGATATCTTGCAACTGACAATACTATGTGCAAAGACGTTAATGATAAACATGAATAGCAGAAAACTACTTTTATTTCTACCTATCTGACATAGATAAAATCTACTGGATTAGAGGATGGTACGATTGATCAAAAGTAACCATTAATAGATAGACGTAGCGAAGCGCATCATGTCCGCGTTTATAGCTTAGATAGGATGATATTAGAAAGGATGTTTCTGAAGATGTGAAAGATACCTGAAAAACTTAATTATTATGATACCTAATTGATAGAACGACCATTATCTTTTGGATAGGTAAAAGTGATTTTTTCTGATAGGTGGTAAGAATCACCGAAGTGATAGTTTTAATTTAGATGCCTACAAATAATATAGCGATGTACACTATTAGAATAAGAGGTTTCTAGCATGTCAACCTATAAGGAGATGTGTGGATTTCATGTAAAGCACTGGCAAAAAAGCCATGAGCGAATTCAATTCGAGCGGGTTCATTATCTTGAGCTGGAAAATACTCGGGTTCATGATTGCTACGAGCCAATATAACTTGCTGATTAGCGAACAAAGTATTAAATAGCTGTATGAGCCAATCGGTAGCTAATCGTTCGCTATCAATTATCAATTCTGCTGTGTGAGTATTGTCAAATTGAGTAATAGACAACTCTTGCCACTGACTTCTTAATTCGTTTAAATACTCATCTTTATCGAAGCACAGTCTATTATTAGGAACATTTTCAGTATGACTCTTTAATTGAAGAAGCTGTTGTAGCAACGAACTTGCTTCAGTAGAAGAAAGTAAATTAGAAAAATTAATTTTATTATCGGATAGATTCATAGAGAAGACATTGACTTAATAAATACTAAAGACAAAAAACTTTAGGTAAAAAGGTAGGTAGTAAAAGAGCTTAAACAAATTTACTATCAAAAATCTTAACATACTAGCGCTAGCAGAATATGGCACTTTCCGTTAGTATGGCAGGCAATATTATACACCGTTTTTATGAATGAGGCCGCGCATGTCAAGCACTCCAGAAACTAAACCGTCAGCACCTCACGCTGACAACAAAAAAGCGCCTGTATCTACTGGCATGCCTGAGCACATCTCCTTAGATAAGTGGGCAGACACTGGCTATGAATGGTCAGGAGAGGTCAAACCAAACTCGTTTGATCGTCTTGCTACTACTCTGAGCACTGAACATGAGCAGTCAGATATACAGCTCAACGCTAACTTATATCGTCGTAACAACGTCTTGCATCTAGCATTTACTTTGAGAGGTGATGTTTGGCTAACTTGTCAGCGCTGTTTACAACCAATCGCTATAGACTTGTCTGATGATTATGACATCGCGCTACTCGAAAACGATAGTCAGGTTCGTTTAGTTAAAGATGAACAAGATTATTTATTACTGGATGAAATCGTTACCGAGCAATCTCCAGAGCGTCTGTTACCATTTAAGAAATTGGTAGAAGACGAAATCTTGCTCAAAACACCAATGGCACCAAAGCATGACGATTGTGAAATGTCTGTTGAGCAGTTTGGTGAAATACCAGAAGAAGAGGAAGGTGAAAATCCTTTTGCTGCTTTAGCCTCGCTAAAAGGCAAGCTATAAGCACCAAAACTATCTACTCGATGCATTTAAAAAACCTTTTATCAGCTTTGTACAGAAGAGTGCAAGGCAGGGCTTTATTAATTTAATAAACATGCGTATAATGTCCGGTTTATTGCATTCGAGCAACCTGTTGCTTGCTGATAGAAACTGACTGGGTAAATTTTTTATAAAATTCAGCCTTGGTCAGTGCTTTATGTGAGTGGCAATCTATTTAACTAATGATGCTTAAGACTTAGGTTGTTGTGATTATATAGCCTCTGTCAGTATCGACTTAAGCTGAATTTCAAGCTTATCCCTTTTAAGTATAGGAGCTATATCATGGCTGTTCAAAAAAGTCGTAAAAGCCGTTCTCGTCGTGACATGCGCCGTTCACATCACCGTATGGAAATTGCTGAACTAAGCGTAGATGCTACTACTGGTGAAAAACATCGTCGTCATCACATGACTAAAGATGGTTTCTACCGTGGTCGTCAACTGTTCAAAGTCAGCCAAGACGCCTAAGACATTGGCTCTATGATAGCTTAGGCGAAGATAATAATAGTACTGGTGACTATTATTGTTTTTGCCTAGTTATTATTAGTCAATAAGCTTTGAGCTAAAAAAAGCCAAGTTATTTCGCTATCATATATTATGTGGCTGGATAACTTGGCTTTTTGTTATTTATAGCTAGACTTATTGCTTAATTCGCTTGTTATTTTTAGTAGATTTAAAAATGTGCTGATATAATCTGCTCCTTTAATTTGGGCAGCGTTACTCTTGCTGTTTGGTTTGCATCCGCTATGATAATAGTGTCTGTCAGTGTATAGTTTACTGACAATCCGTTTTCTTGCATAAATACTTGAAGTAGCGGCTTTGTATAGCATCTAATAATATAATACACCCCATTGTTTTTAGGGATATTTCTAATCAGATAAGGAATATTGGTTATGGCTTCTGTATCCGATATGGTAAAAAAGCAACCCGCTCGTATCGCGGTTATTTTTCCTGGACAAGGATCTCAAGCAGTCGCAATGACGAGCGAGCTTGCTGAAATCTATCCAGAGATACGTGATACATTTACCGAAGCGAGTGATGCGCTTGGCGAGGATTTGTGGGCAATCTGTCAGGACGAAGAAAAACTCAATCAAACCCAATATACTCAGCCTGCGCTTTTGACAGCTAGTATTGCTATTTGGCGTGTCTTACAACAAAAAATAGAAGATACGCCTTGTTATTTAGCTGGTCACTCTTTGGGCGAGTACAGTGCCCTGTGTGCTGCCAATGTGATATCGCTGGGTGATGCAGTCATTTTAGTACATAAGCGCGGTCAGTTGATGCAAGAGGCCGTTGTAGGTGTTGATACTGCTATGGCTGCAGTATTAGGACTAGAAGACAACCGAGTCGAAAACTTGTGTGAGCAAGCAACCGAACACGTAGAAGATGCCGTAGTCGGGGCAGCCAATTTTAATAGTCCAGGACAAGTGGTTATCTCGGGTAACGCTGCTGGTGTTAATGCTGTTATTGATAAAGTCAAAAACACGGGCAAAAAATCTGTTCCTCTAAAAGTGAGTGTGCCATCTCATTGCGCACTTATGGAACCTGCCAGCAATGCATTGGCTGAGATACTAGCGGGTATCAAGTTTGATCAGGCAACCATTCCTGTTATACAAAATCGCTATGCACGCGTTGAAACCAGTGCGGTCGGTATCAAACAAGCATTGACCGAACAGCTGAGCGAGCCAGTACTGTGGTCAAAAACCATGCAAGAGTTAGCTGACAAGCAAATCAATATCTTAATCGAATGTGGCAGTGGTAATGTACTGAGCAATTTGGCGAAGCGTCAGGCGCAGCCAATCGCCAGCTATCCTACTGACAAGCCTGCCCGTCTAGAAAAATTATTGGAGGTGTTATCATGAGCCGTACGATTACATTAGTGACTGGCGCTAGCCGAGGTATTGGCAAGGCAGTGGCCAAGCGTTTTGCTAAAGAAGGACATTTTGTCATCGGAACCGCGACCACTGAAAAGGGCGCTGAGCTTATCGATGACTACCTTCATGATACTGGTGGTATTGGTCGTGTTTTAGACGTACGTGATACTGCTCAAATTGACAAACTGTTTGAAGAGATTGAAAGCGTCTATGGTGCGGTACAAGTGTTGGTTAACAATGCCGGTATTACCCAAGATGGTTTATTGATGCGTATGAAAGATGAAGATTGGGAAAATGTCATCGATACCAATTTGACTTCAGTATATCGCATGAGTAAACGTGCCGTACGCGGTATGATGAAAGCACGCCGTGGTCGTATTATCAACATCACCTCTGTCGTTGCTCAAATGGGCAATGCAGGCCAATCTAACTATGCGGCGACCAAGGCTGGCGTAGAAGGGTTTAGCCGTACGCTTGCACGTGAGATCGGTTCACGCCAAGTGACCATCAACTGTGTGGCACCAGGCTTGATCGAAACGGATATGACAGATGAGCTTGATGAGCGCCTATTGAACTCTATGTTAGATGCTGTACCTATCAGCCGTCTTGGTCAGCCAGAAGACATCGCTGCAGCGGTACATTTCTTGGCTAGCGACGAAGCCAGCTATATTACAGGTGCTGTTATTCCTGTCAATGGCGGCATGTATATGTAGTCAATATATGAGCGTTACACAGTTATAATAAAAAACTGTGTGAACGAGTGTAAACTATAATAAAGGGTGCTATAATGACGGATACTTTTGAGTCAAAGCCCTGTATGATAACAGGGCTTTATTAGACATCAGACAGACTGTATAACATGTCATAGAGTACTCAGACAGCATTGCTAGTCTGGCAAACGCATTTTATATACCATGCTATAGCGTTTAAACAAGGCGATATAGCAGTTTATTAAAAATAATAGATGATAACGGAGTGATCTACATGAGTAATGATATCGAGCTAAGAGTAAAAGCAGCAGTAGCTGAGCAACTAGGTATGAATGTTGAAGACATCAACAACGATGCTTCATTCATGGAAGACCTAGGTGCGGATTCTTTAGACCTAGTTGAATTGGTTATGTCATTTGAAAGTGATTTTGGTATCACTATTCCTGATGAAGATTCTGCAGAATTGACTACTGTTCAAAAAGCAATTGATTACGTACAAGCCCAACTATAATTTGCTGCTTATTTAGCAGATTTATAATGCCGCTTATCTGATTAGATAGGCGGTTTTTTTATGGGCGCGTGATTATTATCTTTAAACGCAGTAATCGAATTTAACATTGACTACGTCAATTCAACATTATTCAACATTATTCAACATTATTCAACATACTATTACTATCTACATTGACTCACTTTATTTATACTCATAATAGTAAGTCGTAGAAAAAAATGCCAGTTAGACATTCAAGATATTGTTTGATTGCGTATTTTATTAAAAGAATGATAAATAATAATATTTCAAGGAGTAGATATATGGGTATGTTTAGCTTTGCAAAAGATATCGGTGATAAGATTTTTAACCGTGATGATGAAAAGCATGATGCTAAGACAGAAACGAAAGCAGATGCTAATACACCAGTACAAAGCAGTGAACCGAGTGCACAATCAGTTGCCAATATTTTGTTGCGCCGTATTCAGCAGCAGAATCTTAATATCAGTAACCTAAAAATTAAATATAATGGTTCTACAGATACTGCAGAAATAAGTGGTAATGCTAAAACTCAAGCTGATCGTGAAAAAGCAATTATCGCTATCGGTAATGTGCAAAACGTTGCAAAAGTTATTGATAACATCGATATCGAAGAAGATGCACCTGAATCTACAATGTATACGGTAAAATCTGGTGACAGCTTATCTAAGATTGCTAAAGAAGTTTATGGTTCATCTGGCGACTACATGAAAATATTTGAAGCAAACAAGCCAATGTTATCTGATCCAGATAAAATCTATCCAGGTCAAGTACTACGCATTCCTAAGCCATAATTCTAGAAGAAGCGTATAGAAAGATAGTATTTTGAATATGACATTCTAATAAAAAAAGCCTCTTATTATTAAGAGGCTTTTTTTATATCGTACACTTTAAATAACCACTTTATCTCAGGGAGATTTGATAGTCATAGAGTGATTGGTTAATTAGTCGAGTCTAGCTTATTGTGCTGCTCAGCTAGAGCCCATTCGATATGCTCATCTAGCATGTCATTATGTAAGGTCAATTTAGATTTTAACCGTTCGACTACTTCTAAGCTGGCATTAGCATTGCCAAGTCCGATAGCGATATTACGTAAAAAATTCACATAGCCGGTGCGTCTTAGCGGGCTACCTTGAGTTTTCTTCATAAAGTCGGCTTCTTGCCACTGCCATAGTTCAAGTAAGCTACTATTATCCAGTCCATGTCTTGGTGCGAAGTCATCGACGGTAGTCAGATTGGCATAACGATTCCATGGACAGATTAACTGACAATCATCACAGCCAAAGACCCGATTACCAATTTCGCGTCGATATTTGGTATCGATGACACCATCATGTTCGATAGTCAAATAAGAGATACAAGCAGAAGCGTTGAGCTCATGGGGCGCTACAATTGCTTGAGTAGGGCATATGTCAATACAAGCGCTACAACTACCGCAATGCTCCTTAACTGGTTTGTCATCGGGTAGCTCAAGGCTCAAAAATAGCTCACCGAGTACAAAAAATGAGCCTGCTTGCTTATTGATAAGTAGTGTATGTTTACCTGTCCAACCAAGACCTGCTGCATCTGCAATCGGCCGCTCAAAGATAGGCGCCGAATCGCTAAAAGGTCTAAACACAAATTCTTTCTCTGAACCGATATCTAAATGTTGCCATTCAGGAAGCATTGTTTCTATCTTTAAAGCCAATTGCTTTAAACGACTACGCATTGTCTTATGGTAGTCGCGCCCTCTTGCATAACGCGCGATGATGCCTTTATTGGGATGATCGTTATCAGTGACAGCACGCGGTGTGGGTGCTTGAGTTAGATAGTCCATACGTACGCTGATGATGGTCTTTGCGCCCTCAACTAACTGATCAGGATGAGCGCGCAGATCATGATTATTATGCATAAACTGCAGCTGGCCCTCATAGCCTTTATCTAGCCACTGCTGTAGTTGTTCAATCTGCTGAGTAAACAAAGGATGATGCACAGATAAAAAACCACAATCAGCAAATCCTAGTGCCTGTGCTTGTGCTTTGATCCATTGCTTAACATCAGCTGTGGTTGCAAATACAGTTGGGTTCGTAATGGCAATTCTGTTTTTATCAGTAGGCATAGAGAGTAGGTGCTTATTAGATGTTTTCTCGTTTGTTTTAATCAGATTATTCATATCTGACAATAAGAGATAATGTAAATACCGCTATGATAAGCCAGTGAGCAATGAGTGCAAGTATAAAAGAAAATAAACTCACATTCATATTGATACATAAGTCGAGGTAAGCTTTTGCTAAGCTGATATGAGAAATGAGCAATCAAATTTAAATAGAATAAAAAATGAGTAGAAACACCAAGGATAAGTTATGAGAAATAATACCAATTTGTCACCTATAAAAAATACAAAACCTATTGCGCTATATAATAGTGAGCAGGTTTATGCGATGGAGCAGGCTTGGTTTGCAGAGGGATACGACAGTTTTGGTTTGATGAAACAAGCTGCTTGGCAAATGACACAGCAAATAGAGCAGATTTATGAGCGAAAAACCGTCAGTGCCAGCCATTCTACCAATACTAACGTTTATCACCGTAGTGCTCATCCACGTCGAGCAAGTATCTGGGTAGGGAAAGGTAACAATGGTGGTGATGGTTGGCTTATCGCTCATTATTTACAGCAAGCTGGCTGGCAAGTAGAAGTAATGACGGTTGGTTTTAGCGAAAATGATTTTGTTATCGATGATCAACCAGTAACTTCTAAAAATCCTAGCGATAAACAAAGCGATAGTAGCAATATTACTGACGCGACAAAGGCATTACAGATAGCCCTAGCTAGCAGCTGCAACTATCAACGATTTGAGGGCATTATTAGTCACGATGATGCGGATAAAATAAACTTGCCAGCTGATGTTTATATCGATGCATTATTTGGTATTGGCTTAGATCGTGCACCAGAAGGTATTTATGAATTAGCTATTAACGCTTTTAACAACGCTACTCAGCAAAATAACGCCCTAGCAATAGCAGTTGATATTCCAAGTGGGTTAGTGGCCTCTACCGGTGAAGTTTTCGAACGCATAGCAATACAAGCCGACGTGACTCTATGTTTGATTGCGCGTAAGTTTGGTCTACATACCAAAGATGGTACAGACTATAGCGGAGACGTAGTCGATATACCGTTGATACCTTATCAAATGGCATGTCCGCAAACAGCTAGCCATCATATGGTAGCTGAGAAAAATGCCAGTCAAGCATTTGAGCCAGTTGCTACGCTGCTGACGGCTGCACATAGTATGAAGCCACGTCGCCAGAACAGCTACAAAGGCAGCTATGGTCATGTATTAATCATTGGCGGAAATCGCGTCGATGGCTCTCAAGGTATGGGCGGAGCTGCCATACTGTCTGCGGCCAGTACGATGGCGACAGGTGCTGGTAAAATAACGGTTGCCTGCCATGAGGCTTTTCATGGGTCACTATTGACTCCATTACCAGATGCGATGACCATTAATCTACATGACGCAAGCGGCGTAAAAGGTCTGATTAAGCAGGCTAGTGTCGTTGCTATTGGGATGGGACTTGGCCGTGACGAAAAAGCCAAAGCATTATTTATTGATTATGTACAGGCTGCTATAGAGAATGAAAAATCAATTGTGATCGATGCAGATGGACTTTATCACTTGGCATCACTGCACATGGGTAATCATGAGCTAATAACAGAGCTACGAGAATATAGTACTAATCATCGGGTTTGCTTGACGCCACATAGTGGGGAAGCAGCTAGACTACTTGATCAAAAGATAAGTAAGATTGAGTCAAATAGACTACAAGCTATAAAACAGTGTGCTGCAACATATGGTGGTAACTGGGTATTAAAAGGGGCAGGATCGCTAGTGCTAGAACAAGAAGAGGGAAAAGAGCAAATATACGTCTGTGATGTAGGGAATGCTGGCATGGCAACCGCTGGCATGGGTGATGTGTTATCTGGAGTGACCGCTGGACTATTGGCACAGCAAGATTTATCAGTAGAGGCGCGTAGCTTGCATCAAGCGGTTCTTATACATGGGTTTGCAGGAGATGTATTAGTCAATCAAGCGAATAGCGACACCAATACATTGCTAGTGGGCCAACGAGGGCTACAAGCTCAAGATATGCCAGCAGCCATTCGTCACGTTATGCAGCTTATGATAGTTTGATATTTGCTTTCAAGAGATTTGACTAGGTAGAAGGGTTGGAGCAATACTGAGTAATCGCTTGCTGTACGCGCTCGCGCTTAAGCTCAATCTCACGACCATCTAGATACTGGCGTTTGCCGTTAGCATCCATCTCATAGATACGTCCGCCTACATTTAGGTTGGTCAAGTTATTACGTAATGACTGGCAGCGTTGGGCATTAGCCTGAGCTTCTTGTTCTTTAATACGTGCTTCAAGTGCTGCTACTCGTTGTTCTTCTGCAGTTTGAGCATTGCTGCTCTGGTTAGGATCTGTTTTTCCTGCCATTTGCCCTGCATTGTTCTGTCTACCATCACTACGAAATTCAATCAGTTCGATATTTTTACCGACTTGCGGTGCATGTTGGCTATATTTTACTTCACCATGTGCCCCAATAGATTTATAAACTTGAATAGCCTGACTGGCATTCATGGACAGCATTAGCATACACGCGGTACTCATCAACAGTTTGGCAGCGGTATTTATCTTAAACGCATATGCCATAGTAGCAATCCTCTTATTTAATAAAAATCAAATGTATATGGGTGTAAATATAACACTTGAACATTTTATTGGTAGTAATAATGTATCGACTATCGATTCTAGCAAATAATACTTATCAATGTATATTATTTAATAACTAATAGTTTGGGATAGGCTTTAGAAGTTTTTCTTGACAATAACTCGTAAACCATCGAATATAATAGCAGTTGATTGGTCAGTGAGCGGCTTTTACGATGTTGCCGTGGCACTTGAGAAAGAAAACGACGAGTTACTTATCGGTAGCTTATGCAGTTTTATTTCCTTTGTGATAATGATATAGCAAGCGTAGTGGCAAAACGACCACTATTGATAGCGATACATTGTCTCCGGACTTATCTGTCTACAATGACTAAGATAAACTTATTATTTGAAATGTGCTAAATGTGTTTTTAGCAGTTGTATCAAAAGCGATATAGTACGCCGTTGAGAGATTTCCCCAAAGCCTATTGTAAGTTCTAAAGATCTTATAATTTAGCATTGGTTATGAAGTTTTTTTGCTTGTGTATATCGATGCATCTGTACAAATAAAGTCACACGAATAAAGTCACAATAGGTACTTGTTAGTATCGAATCTCAATAATAAGCGCCTTCTTTTATAGATGCACTCGCATCTTGTCACTGTATATCGATAAACATCCATCACAAAGCTGACCTAAAATACACTGCTATGTTTGATTAGTATTGTCCTATGAGACAGTGTTAATTAAACTTATTAGGCAGATATTCTTGATATGGACAAGAATTAGCGATCATTCAGTAAGTAAAAATAACGACGGTAAGTAATTATTTTTGCTCATAGAATCCCGCAAATTCTCGCCGCAAAAAAAGGTGATGACAGTGACGCAAACCACGCAAAGTCCGAACATGACGGGACATACCCAAACGGGTAATGCCGCCAAAAATTTTGAACAAAAGCAACAACGTCTTGCAGAAGGTAGTGCACAGCCTGTGATGCTATCGGGCGCTGAAATGCTGGTGCAAGCACTGACTGACGAAGGTGTCGAATACATCTTTGGCTATCCAGGTGGCGCGGTCTTACACATTTATGATGCGCTGTTTCAGCAAGAAAATATTGAGCACATCTTAGTACGTCATGAGCAAGCAGCGGGCCACATGGCCGATGCTTATTCGCGAGTGACTGGTAATACTGGTGTCGTGTTGGCCACATCAGGCCCTGGTGCGACCAATACCGTGACAGCTATTGCTACTGCCTTTATGGATTCTGTACCAATGGTTGTAATCGCAGGTCAGGTACCAAGCAGCCTAATCGGTGAAGATGCTTTCCAAGAAACAGATATGGTAGGTGTATCACGTCCTATCGTTAAGCATAGCTTTCAAGTACGCCATGCTAGCGAAATTCCAATGATTGTAAAAAAGGCATTTTATATTGCCCAGACTGGTCGCCCAGGCCCTGTCGTCATTGATGTGCCAAAAGACATGACTGCGCCTAGCGAAAAATTTGCTTACGAATATCCAGAAGAAGTGTTTATACGCTCGTATCAGCCGTCACTCAAAGGTCATAGCGGTCAAATCAAAAAAGCCATTGAAACGCTATTAGCAGCGCAGCGTCCTGTTGTATATGCAGGCGGCGGTGTGATTTGGAGCAATGCGCACGAAGAGTTAACAGATCTTGCACATCGTTTGAATTTACCAGTGACCAATACCTTGATGGGGCTTGGTACATTCCCTGGCTCTGATCGTCAGTTCTTAGGTATGCTTGGCATGCATGGTACTTACGAAGCCAATATGAGCATGCATCACGCTGATGTGATTTTAGCTGTCGGCGCGCGTTTCGATGATCGTGTAACCAATAACGTCAAAAAATTCTGCCCTAACGCAACCATCATTCATATCGATATCGATCCTGCGTCAATTTCAAAAACGATTCTTGCGCACATTCCTATCGTAGGTGATGTGAAGTCGGTCTTAACGGACATGCTAGAGATTGTTGGTCAAGACAAACAGTTAGAGCAGCACGCATTGCTCGATTGGTGGTCACAAATTAATGAGTGGCGTAAGCGTCATGGCTTACGTTATGACACCAGCACAGATAATGGTATTAAGCCACAAAGTGTTGTACAAGCTCTAGATAAAGTGACTAACAGTAACGCTATTATCACAAGTGACGTCGGTCAGCATCAGATGTTTGCGGCACTTTACTATACTTACAATGAGCCACGTCAATGGCTGAATTCAGGTGGTCTTGGTACCATGGGTGTTGGTCTGCCGTATGCAATGGCTGCCAAACTTGCCAATCCTGAGCGTGATGTGGTTTGTATCACGGGTGAAGGCTCTATTCAGATGAATATCCAAGAGCTATCGACCTGCTTGCAATATAACTTACCAGTTAAAATTCTGAACATTAACAATGCGCAGCTTGGTATGGTGAAGCAGTGGCAAGATATGCTATATGAAGGTCGTCATGCCCAGTCTTATATGAACTCCTTACCAGATTTTGTCAAATTGGCTGAAAGCTATGGTCATGTCGGTATCAAAATTACTGACCCTGCGACTATGGAGGCACAATTGGCTGAAGCAATGGCTATGAAAGACAAACTGGTATTTATCGATGTTTACGTCGATCGTAATGAGCATGTATATCCAATGCAAATCGCTGGACAGGCCATGCGTGATATGTGGTTAACAAAAGGGGAGCGTACCTAATGCAACAACAACATCTGATTTCGGTATTGATGGAAAACGAAGCGGGTTCGTTGTCGCGGCTAGTCGGCTTGTTCTCACAACGTGGCTACAATATCGAAACTTTGAACGTCGCACCTACTGATGACCCAAGTATTTCACGTCTAACGGTTACGACCATTACGTCACCTGAAAGAATTGAGCAGATCACCAAACAATTGCATAAATTGATTGAAGTGGTTAAAGTGCTTAATCTGACGGAGAACGTGCACGTTGAGCGTGAATTGATGCTCATTAAAGTCCGTGCAACGGGCGGTGTGCGTGAAGAGATTAAACGTAGCGCAGATATTTTCCGCGCACAAATCGTCGATGTAAATTCGAACTTATATACGATTCAAATCGTGGGCGACAAAGCCAAACTTGATGGTTTTATCGATGTGATTGGCCGTGAGCGTATCATGGAAGTGGTTCGCTCAGGTGTTATCGGTATTGCCCGCGGTGAAAAAACCCTAAGCATTTAAGTATTTATCAAGACCAGTTTAAACCAATATTTATTTATCTAATCAACAAAGCGCTTATCTTAGTCATTATATTGACTACAGCATAAGCGTTTACTATCCATGGCAAGCCATGATTGAGAACAAGGACTCTATTTATGAACGTTTATTATGACAAAGATTGTGACCTATCTATTATCCAAGGTAAAAAAGTTGCCATTATCGGTTACGGTTCACAAGGCCATGCACACGCGCTTAACCTACAAGATTCAGACGTCGATGTAACTGTTGGTCTACGTGCAAACTCAGGATCATGGAAAAAGGCTGAAAATGCTGGTCTAAAAGTTGCTGAAGTAGAAGAAGCGGTAAAAGCTGCTGACGTTATCATGATTTTGACGCCTGACGAGTTCCAAAAAGAGCTTTATAATGATGTGATCGAGCCAAACATCAAAGAAGGCGCGACACTAGCTTTTGCTCACGGTTTCGCAATCCATTACAACCAAGTGGTACCACGTGGCGATCTTGATGTCATTATGGTTGCACCAAAAGCACCAGGTCATACTGTACGTTCAGAGTTCGCTAAAGGCGGCGGTATCCCTGATCTTATCGCTATCTATCAAGACGCTTCTGGTCAAGCCAAACAGTTAGCATTATCGTATGCTGCTGGCGTTGGTGGTGGTCGTTCAGGCATCATCGAAACAACGTTCAAAGATGAGACTGAAACGGATCTATTCGGTGAGCAAGCCGTACTTTGTGGTGGCGCAGTAGAGCTAGTTAAAATGGGCTTTGAGACGCTAACAGAAGCGGGCTATGCACCAGAAATGGCTTATTTCGAATGTCTACATGAGCTAAAGCTTATCGTTGACTTGATGTATGAAGGCGGCATCGCTGACATGAACTACTCAATCAGTAACAACGCTGAATACGGTGAATATGTTACTGGCCCTGAAGTTATCAATGAGCAGTCACGTGAAGCCATGCGTAATGCACTAAAACGCATCCAGTCTGGTGAATACGCGAAGATGTTCATCTCTGAAGGCGCAACCAACTATCCATCAATGACTGCGCGTCGTCGTAATAACGCTGATCATCAAATCGAAATCACTGGTGCCAAGCTACGTGGCATGATGCCATGGATCGGCGGCAACAAAATCATCGATAAAGACAAAAACTAAGTTTTATACCGATAAAAGTCTTATACCGATAAAAGTCTTATTCAGATAAAAATCTGATTTAGATGAAGTAGCCCGTGTTATCACTTGATAGCATGGGTTTTTTTATGCAAAGTATTTGATAGGCGCTTTGCGCTTTGATTTGAATCGGGGTTATCGGTTGAAAACTATTAATTGCTACCCAATATAAGCAGGCACCTTAACATTGGCCAAAGCGCCTTTGCGATCAACATTTATCATTGTTCTTACCCGTTTCTAAATATTCGAAGCGGGCGGATGCTTCATTCTCACTTTCTATAGATAATAGGTTGTATGCTGTGCAAATATCTTATTCAGACTGGCTAACGCCGCAATTCGTATATATTACTCTTAGCGCTGTGGTAGCAGTTTTAATTTGGATAGAAGGGGAGATGCTCAAACAGACCGATGGCAAACTGCCTCAATCTAAGTTCTTCAAAGTTAGTTCATTGTTAGATACGCTATGGTTCTTCATATCAGTGGTGATTTTATACGTTATTGATTTGACCCCGTTAGCTATCACAGTGCCTGCTGCATATGGCATATACACGACCTTTGGTTGGATATATGGTACCAAGCTACTTAAGCGCAAAGGCATCCCTGACTCTCCTAAAGATTTGGTCATTCCATCAAAATATATTGCCTATAGTCAGTCATTTTCATTGGTGTTTTTTGCGTTATGTTTGCTCGTATTGAGTTCAGCATGGCTACCAACATCGTCATTGCAATGATTGATATTCCAACCTATCATCATCTATGTCGACTTATTTAATTAGTGGT
>NZ_PJBU01000007.1:0-14329 GCF_002863645.1 Psychrobacter sp. MES7-P7E
TTAGTGCGAGGCTTCTTTGATTGTTTTGTGTGACTGCTAACTATATGCGGTCATTAGGCACGGCGTTTGCTTACAATCATTTCATACAAGAACAGTAAAATAATGGCACCGATTACTGAGAAGATAAGACTCATAAAAGTGCCTGCATCGTCTATACCAACTATATTAGCTAATACTCTACCTACTATTGCACCGAGAATACCTAATATAATGGTCATGATCCAACCCATAGCATCGTTGCCCGGCTTAAATGCACGTGCTAATAAACCTGCAACTAAACCTGCGATAATTGCTCCAATCCATCCCATTTTTTTCTCCTAAATTTTTAATATTTATAATGTGTTACAAGTTTTGATAAATCTATTGTAAACACTCCTCGGACGCAAAAGTAAGCATAAAATGTTACTACTGTAGGGGCTATGTGAGGAAAAAGTCCGATTTGCTATTGAGTAAGAGCAATAAGTAAACGAAAGGTTACAAAGGTAGCAGTGGTGCTAACAGCGTTTATCAAAGTGGTACTTGTAAGGCTGAATCCATATAATTAAGATATGTAAATATTAGAATAAAAAACGCAGCCATCTATTAGATGAGCTGCGTTTGTATAGAGAAAAATAAGAAAAGCTATTTCTTGATTCTAGCTAAAAGCGTTAGCCATTATGCAATGCGGTTAATAAACGCTGATGAATCCCTTCAAAACCGCCATTTGACATAACCACAATCGCATCACCTGCTTTTGCATGACCGCTGATATGCTCAATGATAGCATCAATGCTTGATAGCACTTGTTGGTTGCCGATAGCGTCGCTAGTAGCCTTAGCTTGTTCGATGACCTCTTTTAAGCCCCATTCCAAACCAGTAGGCTCGTACCATAATGTGTAGTCAGCAAGTGCCGCTGATTGAGCCAAGCTGTCTTGATGAATACCCATTTTCATGGTGTTACTACGCGGCTCAATGATAGCCCAAATGCGTCTATCAGCCAGCTTCTTTTTGGCACCATCTAATGTGGTCGTAATAGCTGTTGGATGATGGGCAAAATCATCAAAGACTAAGATGTCATTAACGTCGCCAATCAGCTCCATCCGGCGCTTGATACCAGCGAAATCTGATAAGGCAGCACAAGCAGTCTCAACACTGACACCAATGTCATAGGCAGCAGCCACAGCAACTAAAGCGTTATTGACGTTATGGATACCGCTCATTGACCATTTTACGATAGCAGTTGCCTCTTCATTAGCAGCAAAACTGACTTTGAACTTACTACCGTCTTCTTGAATTAGCTCAGCCTGCCAATCGCTACTATCTTTTAGAGCACGCGTATTTTCACTAGTATCATCTAAAGTAGAGTCGATGACGGCAGTACGCCAGATAGGTGTCCAAACCCCTTTTGCTAGCGTATCTTCTAGACTGATGGTCGCGGCTGGCATAATGATTTTGCCAGTGCTTGGAATCATACGCACCATATGGTGAAACTGAGTTTGTATTGCATTGAGATCTGCAAAGATGTCTGCATGATCAAATTCAAGGTTATTCAAAATAGCAGTGCGCGGACGATAGTGAACGAACTTTGAGCGCTTATCAAAAAACGCAGAGTCGTACTCATCTGCTTCAATCACAAAGTAACCAGATTTATCATCATCGCTTTTATCAGCCCCCAAATAGCTGCTATGTGCAAACACTTGCTGTAAGTGCTCGTCAGTCGTATCAACCAATGGCACACCGCCAATCAAAAACCCTGCATCGATACCAGCATAATGTAATATCCACGCAAGCATCGTCGTGGTTGTGGTCTTGCCATGCGTACCTGCAACAGCGATTACGTGGCGTGACTGCAATACTTGCTCAGATAAGAACTGCGGACCTGAGGTATAGCGCAAGCCATTATCTAGCATGTACTCAATCACATCCATGCCGCGCTTCATTGCGTTCCCAACGACCACTAAGTCTGGCGTTGGTTGCAAGTGCTCTACTAGGTAGCCTTCTTCTATAGTTACGCCAGCATTTTCGAGTTGAGTGGACATAGGAGGATAGACATTGGCATCTGAACCCGTAACCGTATGCCCAAGCGCACGTGCTAGCAATGCCAGTGAGCCCATAAAAGTACCACAAATACCAAGGATATGAATATGCATAGACGTTCCGTACGCGCTTGAATGAAAAGAATAGAGAGCGGATAAAATAAAGTGTGAAGTGCCTAGCTGTCATCAGTAAAAATAACCACTTTGATAAACAATGATCAACCTATCAGCTTGGCAAACAAGCAATCATTGTAAAGTAAACCCTGTTCGATGACCAATAAAAAACGCCTAACAAGTAGGCGCTATGTAGCTAATGTAATTTGGTCGTTTTAGTATGTAGAGATACGCCAACCAACAGTCAGCATGATGACGCTTTTATTTGCGAGATAACGTATAGTCATCCTCTAAATTATCGTGCTCATCGATCCGTATCAAATGATTGTCTTGGATATGGTAGGTTTCGATATTTTTCCCTTCATAGACAATGGTGATTTTGTCATTGTCTTGTCGGTAGATGCCCGATTCGAGTAGAGGTGTTTTTGGTTTTTCAGGATTATGATAATAACTTGTTTTTAGTACGGAACCATCAGCGAATAAGTTCAATGTAACGTCGATACTGTCGCAATCTGTACAAGAGACCATACCGCCATAATCGCCCATCAATGTCGCTTGCAGCATACTGCTTTTCGCTTCTAATCGCTCCATAGAGCTGTCTGCATAGGTATCTTTATTTGACTGAGCAGCAGCAATTAATGATTGCCCTTCCACCATTTCGCCTGTCTCATCATCATTCGCTAGCTCAGCACTCTCAATATTGTCATCTTGCAATGATTGTGAAGCCTCCTGCGATTCAGAACCAGTCGACGCAAACGTAGATACCATGTCTTTATCGGTATTGGACGAGGCACTATCACAGCCTACGAGTAGCACACATAGTGACGCTACCAGTAACGAAGGACGCCACCGTTTTACGATAGCAAGCGTGGTAGAGCGAACGGGAGCAAAATATATCATGGTCATACCAAAAACAGTTTTTAACAAGTATTTTTCAAGCTCATCTATACTATCGACAACGTAAAGCCATTGTCAAAGATAAGGATAATAAGGCATGGGCGCGTAGTAATAATATAAATTAAGAACTTGACAGCATTATCTTATATTCAAAATACAGATAGCTTATGAGTAGAAAGCGACAAATATCTAATGCTTATCCGTTTATAAGGTAAGCTGACTAAAGATATCAAAGGCTTGAAAATATCTCTGTGGGCTTTTTGTTGTTGCCCATATATCTAAAAGGCATAAATTGACATTAGCGATACCTGTTGTTAACGCTAATATGGGTTGTAAGGGCGGGTTAATAGTAGACAAAAAAACAGACATTGTATCGAAGATAGCAATGTCTGTTTTAAAAGCAGAACTAGGAAAGAAACATAACGTCTTATTGAGTCATAAGATACTACTTGGAAGATTTTACGATACGCATTAATATCAAGACATGTACGATTAGCAGCACACTAAATAGAATCAACGACTGCTCAGGAATACTTAATCCCATAAGAGTCCAATCAACAGAGGCGCATTCACCAGAACCTGCAAATACTTCTTTGAATACTTGTAGGATAGGGAGGGTATCAAGCCAATAGTTCAGTCCTGGACCACAAGAAGGCACTTGGTCAGCAGGTAAATGTTGCAGCCATACATGGCGTGCTGCTACCGCAGTTGCCCATCCGATACCTACTAGACTACCAAGCCATAATAGTAGTCTTATTACTTTAGATTTAGGATTAAACAACGCTGATATGAGGGCGAATCCGCCCATGACGATTAGACCAACACGCTGAAAAATACAGAGCGGGCAAGGTGAAAGCCCTAGATGACGCTGTAGATAAAACAGCGCAAAACTCATGCCTATGATGGCCATTATCACCAAAAATACTTGCAGGTTACGGTAGGTGGTTAGCTGTCGCATTGTGCGGTTACTCTTATGGGTTTATCTATAATAGATGTGGGGTAGCAATCCAGATTAAGCAGTCAGAATTGCACAGTCAGGACTTAGCAATTAATAACTAGCAACTTAGCGATATTGCTGTAAAAATTCTGCAAAGTCTTCTGTTTCAGACTGCTCAATCTCAGCTTGCTGCAAGATAGATTTTTCTGCCAATACTTCATATTTAGCTTGAGTATTTGGACTAAGTGTCTGCTGTAGTAAAGACTCGCGATGCTGCTGAGCCAACGTAAAGCCAAGCTGCCATAAGCTGCCTAAGCGTTTGCTATCGGAATTTACTTGTGCAGAAATAGTCGACTCAGAGTGTCCTGCTTTGCCTTGCATCAATGCTACAGCCGCGCGGTAATCGTTACCACCGTAGTGAGCATCAAGCAGTGCAGCAAGCGGCTGCATACGTTCTAGATGAGTGAGCATCCAGCTTTCGAGTGACTGCTCTTGGCCATTATTGATAATATGCAAGTCATCACGGCGACCTTCATTGACCACACGCTCAAGATTGATAGCGAGCGTGTCTTCTTCTTCAGGTAGCAAGTCTGGTGAGTCACTGAACAGGCAATACAGCGCCATCACTTCCAAGAAGCAAGCGCTAGAGAGACGAATACCAACGTCACTATATGGGTCAAGATCGATAGCACGGAACTCGACATAGGCGATACCACGACGCTCAAGCGCTTCGGTTGGTGTTTCACCGCTCATTGCGATTTGTTTAGGACGAATAGGGCTGTAGTACTCGTTTTCTATCTGCAAAATATGATTGTTAATTTGGATTGGATTGCCAGCTTCGTCTTCTAAGCCAAGCTTAGCAAAGCTTTCGTGCGGTGTTTGAATGGCACGGCGCAGACCATCGACATACTCTGGCAGATAGTTATAACGGATATCAAGCTGCTCTTGCACACTGTTAGTATAGCCAAGCTTGCCCATACGCAGGCTAGTCGCAGCAGGTTTGTAATAGGTCGAATCATTGAGCAATTCTAAATCGTGCTCACGCCCTGCCAAGAAACAAGGACATACGCTCGGACTGGCACCCAGTAAATATAAAACAAGGCTGGTTAGACGTTTAAAGTTACGAATCAACCCTAGGTATTTTTCGTTTTTGAACTCTGTCAACGTTTGACTTTGTGCGGTCGGTATTTGGGCTTGCCATGTCTCAAACAACGTATCACCAAAAGACAAGTTGTAATGCAGACCAGCAATCGTCTGCATGCGGCGACCATAGCGGATACCAAGGCCACTACGATATAGGGTTTTTAGCTTACCCGTATTAGAGCTACCATAATCAGCCAGTGGGATATCTTCGTCTTTAGAAGACAACATGCAAGGCATCGATAATGGCCACATCAGCTCACCTTCAGGTATGCCCTGATAGACCAATACGTGCAATTGGCGCAGCATATTAAGGGTCTCTTTTGGTGAGGACTTTGGTTCAGTGATGAGCTCAAGCAGACTTTCTGAGTAATCGGTAGTAATAAAAGGATGGGTAAGTTTTGACCCAAGTTTGGCTGGATGCGGGGTCTGTGCCAAGAAACCATCAGGCTTTACGCGTAGGCCCTCTTTTTCAATACCGCGGAGCATACCCGTTAAGTGTTGGCTATCAAACCAATTAGGGATTTCGAAATTAACAAAGCTACTCGCAAAATTACTCATAATAGTCATCTATTGTTATTTATTATGGCGGATCAAAACACGATAAGCGTTTGTCCATAAAATAGGTAAATGTTAGGTCAATAATTCCGTCAGTTTAGCTCAAAGCCGTGGTTAAAACCACGAACAATTACAAATACGATAAGCTTTAGGCAACGCGATTTGTGAGGATTTTGACCCTGTTTTTAATACAAATTCATCTCGAATATAGCGTTATTCTGGCCAGATAGTTTGATAAAAAAGCATCTACCTGAGAGATAGATGCTTTGTTCATTATGCCTACCAGCCATTTGACATGGTGTTCGCACACTATCGCATTATCTTGATAATCATAGCGCGACTGCGTCTATTTAGCTTATATAGAGAATGACGAACCGCAGCCGCAAGTGGTCGTGGCATTTGGATTGGTCACCACAAAGCGTGCCCCTTCCAGTCCTTCAGTATAGTCAACGGTCGAGCCTTGCAAGTATTGATAGCTTAGCGAATCGACGACTAACGTCACATCCCCATTATCAAAATTGGCATCGTCTTCGTTTAGATCGTTGGCAAAGTTAAACCCGTAAGAGAAACCAGAACAACCGCCACCTGTCACATAAACACGTAACATAAGATCGCTATCACCTTCTTCTTCGCGTAGACGGCGTACTTTTTGCGCCGCACTATCAGTTAGGCTTAATACGGTTGGGTCTACTGGCTGGCTTGAGCTTGGACTAAATTGGTTGGCTGATTCGTTCATATCTACCTCAGTTGCTAGGATCAAATGCGGTCGTCGTCCTGTTTGGGTTTGCAATAGGGTACTTGCAAATAAAGATACGCACGGCGTTTGATTTAATTGGGTGCTGTCATTATGGCAAAGCTATTGGTGCATTATAAGCTGCTTGTACAATTTCAAAATAGTATTTGTGCCACCACAATATTTTATTGGCTCTATTGATAGTGGGCACTTATCTTTTAGCAGTATATCATAATGGGGGTGCTGTTACGTTTGTCAAGAGTGATGCAACTACTGAATTTTACTAATGAATAGCAGTGTCCCAATTTTGATATTGTGTTTTTTAAAATAACTGCGTCAATGGGCTAAACCAATAACCAGACTAAAAAATAATAGCGTGTGACTGTATAAAACACTACTTAATAATATTAGGCAGTCTTAAAGCTTATTAGTCATATTACGGTATTTTACGGCCATAACCTTTATAATAGTAACAACCATGTATGAGCTCAAGAGTCGCTTGTACAACATAAGGTGTTTGGCGTAATAAATACTTAGTTTTGAAATAGTTATTTAATTGTTTGCCTATGTGGCAAGCGTTTGAAATAATAGCCGCCAGTTGGCATACCCTATGTGTGTTTCTTATTGCCCTATATCTATATTATTGTTGAGATGAAGAAATTATATGATCGAATTTAAAGACGTTGGTGTTCGCCGTGATGGTCGTGAATTGTTTGCAGGTGCAAGCTTTCAGCTCCATCCAGGTCACAAAGTTGGACTGACGGGCAACAACGGCACAGGCAAATCTACTTTATTTGCGCTATTACTGACGCAGATGGGTACAGGCGATACAGAAGTCACCCTTGATAAAGGTGAAGTCAGTATTCCTGATAGCTGGCATGTGGCGCACATGGCACAGGAAGTTGGTGCTACGACGCAGTCTGCAATCGATTATGTATTGAGCGGTGATGAGCAGTGGTATGAAATTAATGCTGCGCTAAATGATTTGAGCAGCGTGAGTGATGAGCAAATTGGTGTGCTACACCAGCAGTTCGATGAAATCGACGGATATCGTACGCCAACCAAAGCGGCGCAAATTATGGCAGGTCTTGGTTTTAAGACTAGCCAGCATGAACTGCCAGTAGAAGGGTTTTCTGGTGGTTGGCGTATGCGCTTAAACCTTGCCAAAACCTTGATGAGTCGTGCTGATCTGATGTTACTCGATGAGCCAACCAACCATTTGGACTTGGACGCTATCTTATGGCTTGAGACATGGATCAATGCCTATATGGGTCTGGTCATTGTGATTTCTCATGATCAAGCGTTTTTGGACGCGACAGTCGGTCATATCTTGCATGTAGAGCAACAAAAAATCACCCTTTATACTGGTAACTATCAGCAGTTCATTCGTACCCGTCACGAACGTATGGCGCAGCAGCAGCAAGCGTTTGAAAAGCAAGAAGCGACAAAGGCTCACTTGGATGACTTTATTCGTCGTTTCCGTGCTAAAGCCAGTAAAGCTAAGCAAGCACAGAGCCGTATTAAGCAATTAGAGCGCATGGCAGAGCTGTCACCAATGATGGCTGACAACCCGTTCTCGTTCCAATTCTATGAGCCAGCAAACATGAGCTCACCGCTGATTGAGCTGACCAACGCAAATATTGGCTATAGTGAGACACCGCTTCTACACAATGCCAATGTACAGGTAACCCCTGACACCCGTCTTGGCTTACTGGGTATGAACGGCGCTGGTAAATCAACGTTGATTAAAGCATTAGTCGGTGAGCTTGGCGTACTAACAGGGAAGTATCGTGTTTCGGATACCCTAAAGCTCGGCTATTTCAATCAGCATCAAATGGATATCCTAGATGCCAAAGCAACACCTATAGAGATGTTACGTCGGCTAGCAGGTAAAACCTCTGATGCGATGCTGCGTTCATTCTTGGGTAGCTTTGACTTCCGCGGTGAGCGTATTGATACACCAAGCGAGCTATTCTCTGGTGGTGAGCGCGCGCGTTTGACCTTGGCACTGATCGTTTGGCAACGTCCAAACGTCCTTGTACTCGATGAGCCAACCAACCATTTAGACTTGCAAATGCGTCAAGCATTGACTATCGCCTTACAAGGTTTTAAGGGCGCAGTGGTACTGGTCTCGCACGATCGAGAATTGATTGCCAATGTCTGTGATGAGCTGTATCTGGTACATGATGGTATCATCGAAGAGTTCGATGGCGACATTGGTGACTATGGTAAATGGCTAGCAGAGAAGCGCAAGCAAGAGAACGCATCAGATAAGAATACCGGTAAGAAAAAAAGCAAAAAAGAGAGTAAGAAGTTTGTTTCACGTGAAACAGACAGTAGCCAAGTAAATAATAAAACATCTGATAATTCGTCAAAGAGTAAAGCTGCGACGCCTGCACTTAGTAAAGAAGAGCAGCGTAAGCTAGCCGCTGAACAGCGTAAAATGACAGCACCTATCCGCCGCGAGATAGAAGAAACAGAAAAGACATTGGCTAAGATTGATAAGCAGCTTGTAACGCTTGAAGAAAAACTGGCTGATACGGAGCTGTACGAAGAGAGCCGTAAGTCTGACTTGCTTGTATTACTCAATGAGCAAACAGCGCTACAGCAGCAGCATAGTGATAATGAAGAAAAGTTACTACTATCAATGACGACTTTAGAAGAGATGGAAGCTAAGTTCGCATAAAGCGTTCTAGATAGTTAGTTATATAAACAGACATAAAAAAGGGATGGCATAAGCCATCCCTTTTTTATTACATTATTCCTTACGATATTTGCCATCGCCGTACGACAGTATTTCCATCGTAGTCGTACAAAGCTGACAGTTTATTTCACCAGCAGCGGCTTTTGATAAATCAAGGATACGACCTCTAATAAAAGGTCCTCTGTCCGTGATTTTTACAACGACGCTCTGCTTTGTCTTTTGATTGGTTACTTGTACCTTCGTGCCGAACGGTAACGTGCGATGTGCAGCGGTTAAAGAGTTCATGTTGAAGATGCTGCCACTCGCTGTGCGCTTGCCATGAAACTTACTACCGTAGTAACTGGTATTGGCAGCGAAAACTGTGGTGCTAAGTAGTAGCGATAAAGTGACAACCAAAGACTTGATTAAATAAGACATTTAATACCTTTAAGCAATTAATAAAATAGACAGATGCTCTTGCCTACGTTATCTATACTCCCTATGAGTATGAATAATAGGGGATTCTACAAGAGCTAGCTTGTCATATTATTACTGCTGTGTAAAAAACTCATGAGGTCAAATACCTGTTTTTTAAGGAAAAATAGCTATTTTTTAGCAAAAATAATGATGACGTAGATACTAAAATTAGACTTATAAAGAGTGATTCTCATAAAGAAGCCGACAAAATACTGGAAAGCCATTAATACAATATAAATAGGTAATATATAAAGACCAAATCTATCGATATAGCATAATTATCGTTATGAAAGCTCAAGTAGAAATAGATAATATAATGTAAAAAAACCTTGCTATATTCTTACTATTTTGTAGAATGGATAAGGTTAGACATTATTCTAGAGTATCTATCAAATATACTCATGATAAGTTTGATCTTTTATCAAATAATTTATTTTTTATCGTCTTTCGAGGAAGTTTTATGTTGAAAAAAATTGCGTTCGCTTCAGTTGTTGCGGCAATGATTCCATTTAGCGCAGCTAATGCCGATCTTGGTTCTAAATTTAAAACGGCAGAAACTGGTCGCACTATCGAGCAGATTTATAAGCAGTGTGGTATTGGTGGTGCTTTGTTTGGTAATTCTAGCCCTATCTTAGCTATTATCTCTAACGTGACTTGGGATTTAGGTACTACGGCTGCTACTTCTGACTCTATGTCTCCTGAAACTTGCCAAGGTGGTAACGTTAGAGCTGCGGTTTTGATTAAAGAAGCCTTCCCAAGTGTTGAAAAAGATCTAGCTTCAGGCCAAGGTGCTCATTTATCTGCCCTACAAAGTGTTGCTAACTGTGATTCAGCCGCTAGCGTACGCGCACAGTATGGTCAATATACTCAGACTTCTGCCTATCGTACTGCTACGCAAGATCAAAATGCTGAGACGCTATTTAGCATCGTTAAGCAAAGCTGTGCTATCTAAATATTGAAAGTGCTAGGTATTAAGTTTTTAGTTTAATACTCAAACTTTTGATGATTTAATGATAAAAACACGTAAACCTAGTGCTTACGTGTTTTTTATTGCTCATGTATTTATGGTATCTAAATAAAATGCAAAAGATGTTTTTATGGGTGGCCTGTTTGGCTGCAACGACTATTTGCAATGCGGAAGTTGATGAAACGAATGCCTATGCTTCAGATCCAGTAATAGTAGATAACGAAAATAAGTTCTCTTCTAGTAATGATTCGGCTATCGCAGCAGACATGACTTTAAGTGATCGCGAGAACTTGTCAGATATTGAGCCAAGCGTACAACGACTCACTGAATCGCAGATACAAGAGCAAAACCGAAACTCTCAAAAAAATACCGCTATTGATCCCATAAAACTAAAATCATTGGCTAAGCACTCCCAATGGCAACATTTATTGTTTTATAAAAATGGCAAGGCTGAAGTCATCTCACCAGATTTTTATTTAACCAATCCTAAGCCTCGTTCGAAACGTAATTTTGATCCCTATGCAGAGCTTATAGCAACGATAGAGCAAATAAATAATGAGGGCGTAGCTTGTAAGTATCCAGCCAGATATTTATGGCTTAATCATCATCTACCAGAGCTGAACGTCGATCTCAAAAACTGCTCAAAATTACCCGATGCGAATCAAGAAATAAGCTTGATCCTAGTAAGCAGCTATTTAAAAAACCCAGCTTCTTCATTTGGTCATGTACTGGTCAAAACCAACACGCCTATATATAATGCCAATAATACGAACAGTGATGTCAGAGAGCTATCTAGCGAGGACTTACTTAATAACTCATACAACTTCGGCGCTCGTATTCCAGAAAATGAGAACGGTGCAATGTACGCGCTAAAAGGACTATTTGGGTTTTATGATGCTGGGTTTTCAGAGACGGAATTCTTTAAACAAGACGCGGTATATTCCAAGAACGAGCAACGTGATATGTGGGAGTACGTGCTCAATCTAGATACCTTTGAAACACAATTATTGAACTATCATTTGTACGAAGCAAAGTCTGCTCGATTTGACTATTATTTTATCAAACAAAATTGTGGTTATCGCTCAGGAGAGATACTTGAGCTGATAAGCGACATAAAAACGACTGAGCGAGTAGGTCCTTGGTATGCGCCAGACTATGTATTCGATCAGCTATTAGAACACGACAACGGCGCTGATTCCTTAGTGTCTTCAGTACGCTATTTGCCCTCTGAACAAACGCAGCTGCGCGAGAAGTTTGTACAATTATCTAGGCCAATACAAGCCATCATAAACTCTGTCATTCGTACAGAAGACACTGCCCCACTTGCTACTTTAAACGCGGACGATAAGGCAGTTGCGCTTGATTTTCTGATCTTACATCGTACTTATAAAATCACGCAAGACGATACACCGAAGCAGCGAGCTCTCAAAAGCGAATTGCTCAGTCAGCGTTTTGCGCTACCAGCTAGCAATGGTTTGGCTCAGCTGCCTGTACCAAACAAACCCTCTCCAGCATTGAGTAACAAAACCACGCAGACTACCGTCGTTTTATCTGAGGAGAGGGCAGAAGTTGGTTTATCGTTATTTGTAAAAGACCCACTGAACGCTCATACAGATATTGATAAACGTTTTGAAGCCGTAAAAGCGTCACTGGGTTATAGCTTTGATATGCATCAATGGACATTGACGGATTTCGTATTTTTAGACATGCAGCAGATTGAAGATCTTAGACAACCGTTATTAGGCGAACCTAAACTGTCTTGGCAACTAAAAACAGGTGCTCGTACAGATATGTTTACTGGTAATCGACATAGCCCTTACGCACAAGCTGGCGTTGGCGCAGGCGCTAAGTTTGGTAAACATATACTTGGCTATGGTATGGTCAATGCGACGGCCCATGATCAAGATAAACACGCAGATATCGGTATTGAGCTTGGCTTACGTATGAAACGTAATAACCAAAGTGCTGAATTGTCTTACGTAACTTCAAAGCGAGAAGGGCGCGCTGCTATTGATGTTGCCAAATTAACATTACGCCAGCAGCTATCAAAGAATAACGATGCTAGGCTTATAATGACATATTCAGACACTGTGATGGCCGATAATAGCGTAGTGTTAGGTGATTCAGATAAGATAGATGCTGCAGTCGCTTGGCATCACTACTGGTAATATTTATATAACGGTGTTTGTTGTAATTATTGTTATGATGATAAGTGGGCTACAAAAATTGCTATAGCAAAATCTAGTAGCTATCTATACCGTATCGTTTGAAATTGGCAGACTGATACCACTAATATGTTTTTATTTTGGGGGAAATAACATGGCAGAGAAAAACTACTATGACATTTTAGGGGTCAAAAAAGACGCCTCAGACGCTGATATCAAAAAAAAATACCGTAAGCTTGTTCGTCAATACCATCCCGATGTCAGTGATCATCCAGACGCTGATAATAAAATTGCAGAAATAAACAACGCTTACGAAACGATTAGAGACAAAGAAAAGCGCGCCGAATATGACGCTATGCTCAATAATCCGTTCGCAGGTCAAAGTAGATCAAGTGGGTTTGGTGGCAGTGGGCAAACTGGTACGGATCAAGGTGGGTTTCGCTGGGAAGATATCAAAGATCAGTTTGGTGACGGTGAGGCCTTTGGTGATGGTGGTTTTCGCTTCGATGACATTTTTTCAGCATTTGGTCGCGGCGCACGTGGGTCAACTGGTGGACAAACGGGCAGTCGCTCTCAAAGCAGCGGATTCGATCAATTTGGTGGTGGCTTTGGGACGCAAGACAGCAAAGGTCAGGATCAGCATGCCGAGATTACCGTTGATTTGTCTTCAGTATATAGTGGCGACGACTATAGTATTAAGCTAAACGTCCCTGTTCGTCAGCCCAATGGCAATGTCGACTACGACAATAAAACCCTTAAGATAAAAATCCCTAAAGGTATCACTGACGGTAAGCAAATTCGTTTAGCAGGGCAAGGTGCTGCTGGTAGCAGTAATGGAAAAAATGGCGATTTGTTTTTGAAGGTTAAAATTCGTCATGATGCCAATATTCGTATAGAAGGTGCAGATGTTTATCAAACTGTGAATATTGCACCGTGGGAAGCGGCGTTGGGTGAAAAAATCAATGTCAGTACGCCAGCGGGTACGCTTGGTGTGACCATTCCTAAGAACAGCAAGTCCGGTAGTAATTTACGTCTTAAAGGCAAGGGTATCCCTGCCAAGCAAGCAGGCGACTTGTATCTAACTTTAAATATTGTCAATCCTGATGTCAGTAACGATGCGTCGATACAGGCTTATGAGCAGCTAAAACAAGCCTTTGCTGATATCAATATTAGTCGTTAAACAAGATTATGAACAACCGTTACTTATTACTGAAGTAATAAACGAATAGCAGAGATGAATACGATACCGATGAAATAAAGAGAAAACGAGGATAATAGCTATGAACCACTCGACTGAATTTACAGACATCATCATGAGCTTAGATGAACTGGTCTCTGCCTGTGGCCAAGAGCGCCAATGGGTCATCGAATTAATCGAAGAAAACATCATTGAGTATGATGTACCAGAGCATGAAAAATTTACTGGTTATCAGCTGACGACAGTGCGCCGTGCATCGCGATTGAGTCGTGATTTTGAAGCCAGCGTACCAGCAATTGGTTTGATACTTGAGCTGTTAGATGAGGTTGAGCAACTGCGCCAACTTAAACGTCAGATAGAGCAGCAAACACCAGTCATCGAAGTCGATATAGACAATTTAAAGTAATCAAATAATCAAAATAACACATAAAAAAAGGGCCCTTTA
>NZ_PJBU01000008.1:0-12904 GCF_002863645.1 Psychrobacter sp. MES7-P7E
ATACTAATTTTATATCCTAAGTATTCGAAACTATATACAAATTTATCAGTTTGCTTTCTAGCTGTAGGGCTCTTACCAATAATTGGAGACTCTTTAGATTTCAATTCGTTAAATTTTAGGCCTTTAGGTAAAATAATTTCAGCTGAATGCTTAAATCTTTGGTTACTTTCATTAGCTGAAGTAATAATTATGATATCGTCTACATATCTCGCATAAAAGAATGTATCAGGGTGAGCAGAGATTTTACTATCAAATTCACACATCATTAATTCTGTAAGAATGGAGCTTAATGATAAGCCTCGGGGAGAACCAGTACCACCTAAAGCTTTATGTTTTGCCAAGATAGAACCAAGCAATCTTTTACTTTGAGGGCTTAAATTAGGAATTTGATTTATGAAACTTTCTACTTCTTCATTATCAAAAGACTCAAAAAACTTTGTGATATCCCACCTATAAATCCTATATGGCACATCCTCCATTAATAATAACTTTAAATTTTCAATTATATTCGCCCGATTAGGCGCTTTCTTTCCGCTAATGCTATTAAGATTCGATGTTAACTTTCTTTCTATTAGTCGGTGATGATGTTTATCTATTTTATATACTTGATTTCCATCTAATTTGAAAGATGATAAAGGGTTGGTAACATCTGAGAAGTTTCCTCTAACGCTTTCAGTTGCGTCTTTTAGTAATTTTTTTCGGTATGCATTGTGATATTCCACAGATACCTTCTGGAAATCGCTTTTACGAATAACCTTGTTTAATCTATAGGTGCTAAACGTTTGATATTCCATGTTTATTACTCAAATGTGTATGTCAGTTATTAAAGATTTTTTTTGAAGAGAAATAATTTTTTAAAGTCTATATACGTGTATGCAATGAATAAAATCAATCGCATAGTTACTTAGCTATTATGTTCTAATGCCTTCTTAATAATATCCTTTACCAAATCATCCTGAAACTGTGTGCTAAAGCTGACACTAAGTCCATCTGATTCCATTTGATTAAACAACCGCTCAGCATGCTTAATCTTACGGCTTTCCTCTGCTCTGAGATTATCAGATGAGCTGGTATCTTTGGTCTCAATAATTAAATTTGGGGCTGTCCTAGATAAGTAAAATTATTTAGGATAGCACTATGAGAAAGAGTAAACTAAGTTGGTATAAACAAAGCAGACTCATCGAGTTATTTGTTGCCGGTTCTACCGCGAGAACAGCAGCAAGCCTAATTGGTATTAATAAAACGACAGCCAGTTATTACTTTCATAGGCTAAGACTGCTTATTTACGAGAATAGTCAAGACCCTGGTCTATTTGAAGGCGAAATCGAAGTAGACGAATCATACTTTGGTGGAACTCGTAAAGGCAAGCGAGGGCGAGGTGCTGGTAGCAAAGTGCCCGTGTTTGGTCTATTAAAGCGTAATGGCAAGGTCTACGCTTGTATTATACCCAATGCTAAAGCAGATACTTTGATCCCCATTATAAGAGAAAAAGTGAAGCCTGATAGCATTGTTTATACTGACTCATTTAAAAGCTATAACGCATTAGATGTCAGTGAGTTTACTCATTATCGTATCAACCACTCCAAAACCTTTGTTAATGACAAGAATCCCATTAATGGTATAGAGAACTTTTGGAACCAAGCTAAACGGCATCTACGTAAGTTTAACGGAGTTCCAAAAGAACATTTTCACCTCTATTTAAAGGAATGTGAGTGGCGTTTTAATCACAGTGACCCAAAGTCGCAATTACTACAATTAAAACAATGGGTTAAACAGGGTTTGAGCTAATTATCTAGGACAGCCCCTTGAATTTTATTAGTGTCCTAAATTAGTTGACCACCACCAGATTCTTATCAAAGACTTCATCATCTATTATTCGCCAAACGGCAACTTGCTGATGGTCTTTGGTGGTGACTAGATTTAAAGTTTGTTCAATCATTGCTTGAGGTCTCATATCCTTATGATGTTTATTTGCTTCAAACCCAGTTACTTTACACTTAGCGGTTTAATTAAGCTACTTACTTGAGCTATTTGCTTCAGTTATTAGGCTTGGCTACTTACTCAACTTCAATATTCTAAAGGCGCCCTGAATAACTAAAGCAAATACGATGCTACCAATAATCAAATCAGGCGTACTAGAGTGTAACCAATTAACCAAAATCCCTGCAACAATTACCCCTAAATTGATAATCACATCGTTTGAAGTGAAAATCATACTGGCTTGCATATGGGCTTCTTCTCCTTCTTTGCTTTTCGATTTTTGTAGTAAATAGAGGCAAATCAAGTTTGCAATTAGCGCAAGAATCGATATGACTATCATGGTAGAAAAGTCAGGTAACTGCTCATTGCCAAAGAAACGTCTTAGTACTTCTAAAAAACCAAGAATCGCTAGCGTAATTTGAAAATATCCGGCAATTCTAGCAATCCGTTTTTTCTTAATGACCGTTCCACCGACCGCAAATAAGCTAATTCCGTACACGAAGCTATCTGCTAACATATCTAAGCTGTCGGCGACCAACCCCATCGAACGAGAAATCAGTCCCGTGCTCATTTCAATAATAAAGAAAGCAAAGTTAATGACCAGCACTATCCATAGTAGCTTTCTTTGCTCAGCATCTTTTTTGTGACTAGAGTCAGCATCAATTTTAAAATTATTGTTGGGATCAGAGGGGTCAATGGTTTCGGTCGAGAGTAGGGTGTCTCCTAATTTTAGGTCATGAATAGCAGTCTCTATCCCTTCTATATTGTCATGATGAAACACAGTTAATTGACGGTTAGGAATGTCGAACTCAAGATGTTCAATATTCGAGTGGCCCTCTAATTTCATTCGGATTAGGTTTTCCTCCGAAGGGCAGTCCATCTTCGATATTTTAAAAGTTGTTTTATTCATAGTTACATTTATATCCGGGTAGTGGTTCAAAAAGTAGGCTGAAAAAAAACAGGCTGAGAAATTGATAAATAGTGAAATGCAAATGACACTATACATCAAATGCCCAGCCTGTCTAAGTAACAATATAAAGAAAAATGGTTTCAAAAGCCATACCCCAAGGGCACTATCAAAACAGGTCTCTTAATCAATTAATAGTCTATAGTCAGCTGAATGTAAAAATGTTATGGATTTAAACGCGCTACTGGTATAAATTTTACTTGCGTGCTGCGTTCCCAGAGGCTGCGCAAAATTCATCCCAGTAGTGCTATGACATTTTTAGAGTGTATCGACTATATAAGGGTAAGACTTTTTAACGCTGTCTCTTGTTTTTTTCTAAGGCTGTGAATTTTTTCAATAGTTGGCTGAGTCTGTGACACTGTATTTTCCTTTTGTTATTATCAATAAAGAATTTATGGATTATTCAATGTCTCTATAATAATGGCTCTACGCAGAGCTTTTAAGTATTGAGTTTTAAGACCTAAAATGAGTGAGTACCTATACCAGTCATACATTACCTTCCAGTTCACATTTTATAAACATACTCAAGTATAAAAAGTATTTTTCCGTATAGAGTGAATACGACGCTAGTTCATTTTGTTTGTGATAATCGGCATCAATGTGCTTATTTATTACGCTTACTTTCTAAAAATATCATGTCAATTATAATCAATGCGACACCGACACAGACACCTATATCTGCAACATTGAAAAGAGGATAATTCCAGACATCAGCATAATGCACATGGATAAAGTCAACCACTTTACCAATTCTTAAACGATCGATTAAGTTGCCAATCGCACCACCAAGCATTAAGGCCAACCCCATAGATAATAGCTTGGCTGCACGTGGCGCTTTGATTAAATAAACCGTTAAAAAGATAGCCATTACAAAAGCTAAGCCTGAGAAAAACCATTTCTGCCAACCGCCAGCGTTGGCTAAAAAGCTAAATGCTGCCCCATAGTTATAAGCGAGTGTCCAGTTGAGAAATGGTTCAATGACCGGTACGGGGTCATTGAACGCTAATGTGGTTTGGGCCAACCACTTAGTCCATTGATCAAGTATTAATACCATTATCGCCAACAAATACCAGATAAAAGCGCGACTGCCATTGGCAACCATTTTTGGCATTTTGTCCAACTTATCTTTAGGTGTTATTGAGTTGCCTGAAGTCACGTACATAGCTTTAGGCGTATGATTTATGGTTTTAGAGTCAATCGATTGATGAGTACTACTCACAGCTATAGGTACCTTCTTGTCAGCAATATTAGTACTAGCCGATTCAACGCTATTCAATTTAGTACTATCTAATCTGTCGGTAGATTCAGTCATAGTTGTTTCCTTTATCTATGTTTATACAATGAACAATGTTAAACGTATATGTTTTTGGTATACGATTATTAATCGCGCCACTTTCATAAACGGCTCCACTTACCGCTCTGGTATTATGAAACTTACGGTAATAATTTTTTATTAGGGAATCTGTTGATTGATTTCAACATTAACCTGAGTCTGTTCAACGCTAATCATTATAGGATTACCCGATAAGTCGCCTGATTCTGCTATGGCATTACCGCTATGACTAATACGAGCAACGACTGCTAACTGAGTTTTGTCACTACGAGCTGAATTTAACGTGCGATCTGGCATCATCGCATCAAGATTGCTTAAGCGGATACTAGCCTCACCTTGCTTGATAATACTAATGGGTAAACGTTTGGCGGCAAACGGAGGGCCCCCTTTCACATCACGTATCGCTACAAACAACACATCATCAGCTTTCACTAACGGTAATAAATTAGCGTTAATTTTCACTGTCACGTCAATACCTTCTAGCGCTTGCTTTTCTTGCGTGCTAACGTAGTTGCTTAACTCATCTAAGCTTGCTAAAGCTTTAGTATGATCACCTGGTTTGGCCGCGATACTACTTCGCAGACGTTTAATCCAGCCTTGTGCCTCCTCAAAGTTATTACTACGCGCCTCGCCCATGGCCATCAGCATTTGCGCGCCTTCGTGGCGTGGGTTTTTGGCCAGCACGTCCTGCAAGACGCGGCGACTGGTGGCGTCTAGTTGGCCTTTATTGGCAAAGAAGCTGATCTGTGCATAGGTCGTCGCAATCTCCTCGTTATCAGGCGATAAGCGATAAGCACGTGACAATGCCTCTAGCGCCGAGTCTGTCGCTTCTAATGACAAAAACAGCTCAGATAAACGCATCCAGCGATTGGGGTCATCAGCATGACGATAGACATTGGTCTGCATCGCGCTGATAAGCTGCTGGCCGTTTTCGATTGCCCATACAGGTGGCTGATCGATTTTGCCAGTCAACAAGTCATCAGCGACTTTTCCGACCTTGTCTTCGGCCGTCCACAGATCAAACACAGGCGTTCGGTCACCCACCATCAGATACGCCAGCGCAGCCAATACAGGCACCCAAACCATGAGGATCAAGCGGCTTTTGATACCAGGGGTGACCATCGGCGTGACTTCACGCTGGGCATCCAATAGTTGCCGCTCAAGCTCAAGCTTTTGGTTTTGGTAGTGAGCATCATCGATGGTGCCACTGTCTTTGTCTGTTTTTAGCTCTGCCAGACGCTCGCGAAATACTGCAACATTAATATCTAGCAGTTGATTATCTATTGGTTTGGACTGCAAACGCGGTGCTCGTAGCCATGGCATAATAGCAATTAGCGCAAATATAAGAGCAATCAGCAAGCTTAGAGCTACAAATAAGCCAAAAGTAGAAAATAGAGTCATTTTTTGTCCTCTATGCTAGTAATATCGTGGTCGACATTCTCAGCTTGCGATAATAGACGATCAAGCTCAGCCTTTTCCGCAGAGGTCAAGGCAGCAGTACTGTTCACTGTAACGCCGTTTTGGCCACGGGCGACAACTTGGCGGCGTTTACTTTGCCAAAACCACCCTATCAATAATACGATCAGTAGCAATGGCGGAAAAAACCATAAAATCCATGTCGATGGACGTACAGGCGGCTTGTAGCTGATAAAATCGCCGTAGCGCTCTTGCATATAAGCGCGAATCTCACCATCACTACGACCGTCTTTTACCATATCGTAGGTTTTTTGCTTTAAATCTTGAGCGATCGGCGCATCAGAGCCGGCCAAGTTTTGGTTTTGACATTTCGGGCAACGCAGCTCTTCGATTAGCCCTCGATATTGGGCTTCTTGTTGTGCAGAGTCAAAATCATATACCTCTATCGCCGCATAGCTGGTCACACTTAGGAGACAGGCAAGTATTAAGCTCGCTACTTTTATCGTAACGGCCTTTATTGAACGGGCTATCATTTGCACACCTCTTCAACCTGAATCGCATCTGGACTGACGTTATTATCATTGGCATCATTGAGTACCGTTAAGCAAGGCTCAATACGATCTTGCCAGTTACTCTCGTTAATCTCACCAACAATGTGCTGGCGAATAACGCCTTCACCATCGACAGTGAAAGTCTCAGGCGCACCCGTCAACCCTAAGTCCAAGGCAAATTGACCAGATAAATCTTGAATAGACATGGAGAATGGGTCGCCGCCACGATTTAAATATCCTAGCGCATCACCGATGTCATCTTTGTAATTAACACCAACCAAATTGACTCCGCGCTCTTCTAATTGCATTAAAAAAGGATGCTCAATAACGCAAGTTGGGCACCAAGAGCCCCAAATATTCATCAAAAAGGGCTCATCAGGTAAGTTGTCATTGGTCATGATCCGACTGGTATCGGACAACAATGGCAGCTCAAACGCTGGTACTGGGCGTTCAAGCGCGGTATTGGTTACGATTTCAGTCGGCTGCCCCAAACGAAAATAAAGCATAACCATAACAGCAGCAAAGATGATCAGCGGGATCAAAAACCATATTCTAAATTGGCTTTTTTTCATTGTTCGATTACCTTTTGTTTCAGGGGGTTGCTCGGAAAAATGATTAGACTTAGTCATTTTGCTTCTCCCCTATTAGTGTCGTGTTATTAGTAGTGCTTTTAACATCTAAATCAGTAACCGTCGTAAAGCCTGACTTACTCGCTGCAATTTGTGCAGGGGTCTTGGATGTTTTGAGACGATAGCGCCTATCAAGCATACTCAGCAGACCACCCAATGCCATAATAATAGCGCCGAGCCATATCCAACGAATTAATGGTTTTACATAAATCCTTAATGCCCATTGGTTACTACCATCGGCAATAGGTTCGCCCAGTGCGACATAAACATCGCGCATAAGACTGGGGTCAATAGCAGCTTCAGTTGTTGGCATCGTGCTGATAATATAAGTACGCTTTTCTGGAGTCAGTTTCGCCACTTCACGACCGTCTTTGGATACCACCACTTGCGCTTGCGTTGCATCAAAGTTACTACCCTTTATTTCAAAAAATTCAGTTACTTCAAAATCGTAACCTTGAACATTGACTGTATCGCCAACACTCAATGCCACATCGCGCTCGATACTCAAGGTACTGGTAAAGGCAACACCGATGACCGCTACAATCACACCAATATGTGCCGTTTGCTGACCCCAGTAGCTTAAACGCAGCTTATTTAAGCCTTGCAAAAAGCTTGGTGCATTTTTGGTTTTGTCTTTGAAATCAACCACCATCCAGAACAGTACCCAAAAACTTACTGCTAGTGTTACACCAATATTAAGCATGGCAGATGGACTGACAAAGTAAGTGATGACTGCAGCTAATACTAGACTGCTCGCCGCAATGACCATACCAACGCCTAACAATGGACGCTTATCTTGTTTCCAGCGGATATTGGAGCCCATACCCATGGCAACCAGCAATAGCCATGTTAAAGGCACAAATAGCGCATTAAAGTACGGAGGACCTACCGATACCTGACCCAAGCTAAAGGCGTCGGCAATGATAGGATAGAGGGTACCAAGCAATACCACTAAGGTTGCAATCAAAATGATGGCGTTGTTGATCACTAAAAAGGACTCACGTGAAATCAGCTGATATTGACTTTCAACGGTTAAACGCCAACCTCGAACGGCAAACATTAATAGACCACTACCGATGATAATGCCAAGAATAGCTAAGATAACCAAACCACGCGTCGGATCAGCGGCAAACGAATGCACTGAGGTAAGGACTCCAGAGCGTACCAGGAACGTGCCAAGCAAGCTTAAGGCAAAGGCGAAAATAGCCAGCATGATGGTCCATGCTTTAAACACCCCGCGCTTTTCAGTGACTGCTAATGAATGCAGCAATGCTAAGCCGACAAGCCAAGGCATAAACGAGGCATTCTCTACCGGATCCCAAAACCACCAACCGCCCCAGCCAAGCTCGTAGTAGGCCCACCACGAGCCCAGTGCAATACCAATGGTCAAAAATCCCCAAGCCGCGAGCGCCCATGGACGTGACCAGCGTGTCCAAGCAGCATCTAAACGCCCTTCCCACAATGCCGCCATACAAAATGCAAAAGGTACTACCATACCCACATAGCCCATATATAACATGGGCGGATGAATAATCAGACCGAAATCTTGTAGGACAGGATTTAAATCAGCGCCATCGACCGCTAGATTGGGTAAGGTACGCTCAAACGGTGACGAGGTAAATATCAGCATCGTTAGCATCATTAACTGTACACCGGCCAAAATAACTAATACCCGCGCACGCATTGATAACGGCAAGCCGCGACTAAAGTATGATACCAGTGCACACCATGTGGCCATGATGGTCATCCATAGCAGCAAAGAGCCCTCGTGTCCGCCCCATGTCGCCGATAACTTATAGTACCAAGGCAACAGCGTATTGGAATGCTGCGCGACGTAACTGAGGCTAAAATCATTATAATAAAAACCTGCTATCAAAGCGCCAAATGACGTTATCATGGCGGCAAACTGTGCCCAAGCTAAGCTAGGGGCTAGTCGTTGCCAAGCAACTTGGTTACGAATAACACCAATAGTTGGCAGAATTACCTGCAATAACGCCAATACAAAAGCGGTAAGCAAGGCAAAATAGCCCAATTCTGTAATCAACATACGGTCTAACCTTATTTACTCTAATGCGGTTGCAGTTTACTGTAGCGGTGGAATTTTTATTATTAGAACCCACCCCCGAAATCTGCTGCTATCTCTAGTTTTTAATTGATTTCGAAGGGTTTTATTTAACTACTTTAGGCGGAGTTACCAGTGGAGGCGCGCCTTTAAAGCGCAGTAAACGTAACGCATTGAGAGTAACGAGCACTGTTGCTCCAGCATCAGCTAGAACCGCAATCCATAGTCCAGTAATGCCGAATACGGTCGTGATCAGAAAGACGCCTTTGAGACCTAAAGCGAAAATGACGTTCTGATGAATGTTGCGCATGGTGGCACGCGAAAGTGCAATCAGATGGGCCATGTCTGTAACACGACTTTTTAATAATGCGATATCGGCCGTCTCAATGGCCACATCGGTACCACCACCCATCGCGATGCCAACATCAGCGGTTGCTAGTGCTGGCGCATCGTTAATACCATCACCCACCATCGCTATTTTGCTGTTATTCTTCATCTCGTTAAGCAAGCGCAGTTTGTCCTCAGGCAACAGCTCAGCTTCCCATTCCACGTCTAAATTACTGGCAAGTGCTTGAGCGGTTAAGCGGTTGTCGCCTGTTAGCATGACGGAGCGCACACCCATCGCTTTAAGTTGAGCCACACCTTCATGAGCGTCGTCTCGTAACTCGTCTCTTAGTGCGACCAATCCAAGCACTTCTCGACTTTGCTCATCGAAAAGAACAGAGACGGTCTTGCCCTCATTTTGCAGCGCCTCGATTTGTGCCTGTTGCTCGGCTGAAATTGATGCCTCATCTGCGGCATAAACAGGCGAACCGATAGCTAGCGCGCGCCCAGCGATAGTTGCGTGTACCGCTTTACCCGCAGTAGCAGAAGCTTTAGAAGCCACAGGTATGACAACTTTGGCGGCTTTGGCATGACTGACAATAGCTTCAGCAAGCGGGTGACTAGAACCTGTCTCCACACTGGCAAAGAGCGCCAATACCTTATCTTTACCTTGAGAACCCTGATCCTGAGAATCCTGACCTTGAACACTTGAATACTCTTGTGTAATGTCAACAACATCGGTCACGCGTGGTTTGCCTTCAGTTAAAGTGCCTGTCTTGTCAAAAGCGACTGTCTTCACTTGGCCGATGGTTTCTAAAGCACTACCGCCCTTGATCAGCAAGCCGCGGCGCGCACCGACCGCTAGACCAGAGGCGATAGCAGCTGGTGTTGAGAGCACAAGAGCACAAGGACAAGCGATCAATAATAAGGCTAGACCTCGATATAACCAAGTTGACCAATCTCCGCCCATGGTTAACGGTGGGACGATGATAATTAGGGCGGCAATAGCCATCACAGCCGGTGTATAGTAACGACTGAATTTCTCAATAAAACGGGCAGTGGGTGCTTTGGAAGCTTGCGCTTGCTCTACCAAATCAATAATGCGCGAAATAGTGTTATCGGCGGCTGTCTTTTCTACGCGCACTTGGAGCACACCATCGATGTTAATTGACCCTGCAAATACATTGTCACCCATCGTCTTGGCAACAGGAACAGACTCTCCCGTCACGGGCGAATCATCAAGGCTGGACGCACCTTGAACAATGGAACCATCAGCAGATACCCTATCTCCAGGACGCACCAGCACAAGGTCATTCACTTGTAGTGAAGTCGCTGGAACGTTACGCTGCCCACCTTGAGCATCAAGTAAAATTGCACTTTTCGGAACCAGCGATGATAAGGCTCTGATGCCAGCGCGAGCGCGATCAGCAGCGATACTCTCAAACAGTTCACCGATTGAGAACAAAAAGACAACCGCTGCGGCCTCTTCAGCTTCACCAATGATAAGTGCGCCAAGCACGGCGACGGACATCAGCGTTTCAATTGAAAAGAATGAACCTGTTTTAGCCAGTGCTAAGGCTTTGCGTGCAAATGGAAAAACGCCTACAATCACAGCGATGGCAAACACCCATATCCCATAAGCGGGGAACAGTAGTGACAGTGCATAAGCGCTGCCCATCAAAATACCGAGACCAACAACCTGTTTGCCTTTTTGAGTTTGCCACCACCGCTTATCCTGCGGAGCCATCTGATTGTCGCTGTCAATATCAATAGCCGATACAGTTTGTTGACCAGTATTGGCAGATATACCGAACCCTAGGCTTTTGATGGTTTTTTCAATATCACTAGCCTGAGTCGGCGCATCAGGGGCCAAGCTTAGCTCTAGCGTTTCTGTAGCAAAATTTAGCTCAACATCAGAAACCCCAGGCATACGTTTCAAAGCTGTTTCAATCTTGCCGATGCAACTGGCACAGTCCATACCTTCAATATGATATTTCATAATAATTTACCCTTTGAATAATGATATTATGAACCCTATAGTGGCTTTAGAGTCAAGGTTATTTATCTACAGTTTCGTAATTTTAATTTCTCTAGCGCTAGTCTTTACAGCCACTTTAATTATTTAAATCATAGAGGTTGTTATGACAATCAAAATTGGTGAGCTCGCTAAACGCACAGGTGCCACAGTAGAAACCATTCGCTATTATGAAAAAGAGCGTTTATTACCCGAGCCTTTTCGTAGCGAAGGGAATTATCGTTTATATAATGAAGAGCACATTGAGCGTCTACAATTTATCCTACATTGCCGTACGCTCGATATGGCTTTAGATGATGTGCGAATCTTACTTGAATACTGGGAGTCGCCTGACAAGGACTGCGGCGATGTGAATAACTTGCTAGATGAGCACATTCATGCTGTGGAAATACGAATGGAAGAACTGATGCACTTAAAGCATCACTTGACCGTTTTGCGCCAGAAATGTGCAAGTAGTGCACCAGCGTCATCATGTGGCATTTTAAACGCGCTTGTCGATAACTCCTGTCATGAGTAATGATATCAGTAGTGTTCATTTCTGACGGATCAAATCATGAAAGGTTAAATACGCCCTGATGTTAAGCACAAAAAAACCCAGCAATGATATTAAGATCACTACTGGGTTGGAGGAAATAACAACTATGTTGTGCTGACTTAGAAAGTCTTATTTATCATTCATAGCAAGGTAGATATTACGATCTGATGCGGATGCGTCATCCACGTATTTTGAATCGCGCCATGTCGTATAAGCATAGACACCACTGTATGGGCTGATGCTGTTCTGACGGAAATCAGAAATCCAATTTGTACCATCGAAAATTTGAATATGGCCATGTGGACGCTTTGATGAGCGATCATAGACAATAACATCACCTACTTGGGTTGGCATATCATTGCTGATTTTGCTGAAACCTGCTTTCTCAAGTGTGCCACGAGTAGCGTACTGATAGGCTGAAGGATTGGGGGTGAACTCATAACCTGCTGATTGTAGTGCTTTACGTACGTAACGGGCACAGTATCCAGAGCTACCAGATAGAGCCACTCGTGAAGCACGAGCAGCAGCGATAGCGGGGGCTGAATTGCTATCAGGAACTGTATTGACTTGCTGCTGTTGTTTTTCAGCGTATAAGCGGCTGTTTAATGATGAAAGCCGACTCTCTTTTTGCTTAGCCTGCGCACTTAGGTTGCTAATAGCTTGACTGATTTCGTCATTACTAGAAACATAAGCACCACTGCTAGTGCTATAGATGTTTTTTGATGAACCGTAGTTTGATGCCACAGAAGTATTGGTGATGGTATTATTTGTTTGAGAGATTGTGATAGCAGCACCACTCGTTTGTGCTATGCCCATACCCAGTACTGACAAAATCAATAAAGCCTGTTTCATAAATCTAATACCTACGGTTAATTCAAAATGGTCTGTTATCAACAACAGCGCAGTCAATTAAATTTCAACAACTCAAGTATATATACGTCATAGTGACTGATACTTCTGCTGCATATTATTCATATAAAAAATGATTATTGGCGATCACAGCATCATTGAAGTCTTACGAAGCTTTTGCAAATCAAGCTGCTGGCCAAAACACAAAGCCGACTTTAGCATA
>NZ_PJBU01000009.1:0-12600 GCF_002863645.1 Psychrobacter sp. MES7-P7E
TTAAGGCGAGTACTGTTAGTCACCAAGCATTTTTTTATGATAGACCGCACTTATCTCTTCAACTTCTACACATATCTGCAATGCCGCACGTCCTGACTGCTCTGCGCCTATTTTTTCCTCGATAGTAGCAACCAACATCTCAGCCAACTGGTCACGAGTGGCCATATCACGTCCGCTCATCAGCTTTAGGTGGACGTAAATAAATCCATTGGCCTGTTCATCATCTTCAACACCTACTAGAAATGAGTTAATAGGTACAATACGGGCTTTGATATCAGTAGGCAGCTTAAACTGACCACTATCCCACAATGCTTTGTTTAACGATTTGAGCAGTGATTCTTCGTGAGCGATACTGACGTTGGGTGTTACTTGAATGGTTAAATGTGGCATGAGCATGTCCTTAAATGTAGATAAAAATAATAGATAAACCGGCGTATAAGTCTACGCCTCATCGCTATGGTCAATCTACAACAATCTTGCGCCAAAATATTTTCAATACAAGCGAACCCAGTATAGATTACTCATAAATATGCTTAGCGAAATTGTCGACATGGCCATTTTGTAATAGGCAGATGATAGCCACCGTATAACATTTTACTCATCAGTAATACCACTAAAGCAAGCATCAAGCGTCGCGGCCAACTGTGCAGGCGGCAATTCAATCTCAAGACCGCGGCGGCCACCACTTACATAGACAGTGGCCTGATCTTGAGCTGTACTATCTATCACGGTTTTTAGTCGCTTTTTTTGACCCAGTGGACTGACGCCACCCAACACATAGCCTGTGCTACGCTCTACTTGTTTGGGGTCAGCCATCTGTACTTTTTTGCAAGATAGCAGTTTGTTAGAAGATAGCGCCTTAGCCATTTTTTTAAAGTTAAGTGTCTTGTCGACTGGCAATATCGCCACAGCAAGTACACCCGTATCAGTGGTCACCACTAGAGTTTTAAACACCTGTGTCACCGCTACGCCAAGTTTTTCTGCGGCTTCTAAACCAAACGATACGGCATTGCTGTCGTGAGTATATTCGTGTACTTGGTAATCAAGGTTACGTTTTTTGGCAAGATCGATAGCTGGAGTCATAAGTTTTAGGCTTAATAAAATGAAATTGAAAAATAGACGCTATATTTATGAGTCATCGGTGATATAAATATATTATTACCCTAAACATGTGAACTTTCAAATGTTTGAGCATTTTGTATAATTGGTCACTCACTACAGCGTAACCAAACCGTATTAATATTGGTAGTATATACAGACACTATATATCGCTTTGGTGGCTTTTATGGCATCATAAGCGCAACATATTTGACTATTTTTGATACTGATTATGATACCGAAGTTCTTAAAAAAACGGATTTTTAAAGCGCCAGTCGCGACTGATGGCACTGCTAAAACTGTTGGCAATGCAATCGCTACTAAGCCTTATTCTAATGCACCGATCAATCAGCTGTATCGTAAGCTGTCAGGTCAGATGCTCGATATCGCCGTAAAACCTAAGTTATTAGGCGAGCTACCTGAGTTCGACAATGATGATCAGACGCTACGGTTTTATGTACTACAGGACTATTCTCGTTCAAACAGTATTCTGATTGACTTGCAGACGCAAGAGCACAACTTACCGCCAGCACTGGTTGGAGTAAATGATGCCGCCCATAATATTAAAGAAAATGCGGCCATCATATTTTTGAATCACCCAAGTGCTAAAGACAGCCAATTGTCACCTCGCCTTTCTCGCTTAGTGTCTGCTGTATTGCAATATCCGGAGTTAAAGGTACGTCTAGTGCCCGTATCGATTCTGTGGGGACGCGCACCTGAAAAAGAAGATTCGTTATTTAAGCTACTGACTGCTGACAACTGGCAAGATCCTAGCATCACTAAGCAATTATTTAATATCGGGGTGATGGGCCGCGACACTTTTGTACAGTTTCACCCACCGCAAGACTTACGTACCATTATCAACGATAATCTCAAAGGCGACGTGGAAGGACCTGCTACCTTTGACTCAGTTGCTACAGATGCCCTTAAAGCAGATTTAACAGCGGCGGATTCACTCGATACAGAGTCAACGGCTACTAACAGTGATGACGCAACTGACGCTGCGCAGATACCAAACTATGCGCTAGTCGCATCGGCTGATAGTAATCGTGAACTGGTTCGTATGTTGCAGCAGCAATTGTCGATTTATTTAGATAAGCAGCGCGCTAGTATGCTTGGCCCAGATCTATCAGATAGACGTAACTTGGTAGACAAACTGGTGTACTCGCCAGCTATTAAGCATGCGATTGAGATGGAAGCGGCCGAGAAAGGGACTAGCGTTCGAGAAGCTCGCAGTCAGGCCAGAGGCTATGCTAATGAGATGGTCAATGACTACTCTCATTCTATCATCCGTGGTTTTTATAAATTTTTGACATGGTTGTGGACGCAGTTGTATGACGGCGTAGAAGTCCATCATTTCGAGCGAGTACGTGACCTTGCGACCGATTATGAGCTGATTTATGTGCCTTGTCATCGCAGCCATGTCGACTATCTATTACTGTCTTATGTCATCTACAAACGTGGCCTGAGTATCCCTTATGTCGCAGCAGGTGACAATTTAGATGTACCTGTATTAGGCCCACTATTACGCGGTGCCGTTGCTTTTTATATTCGTCGTAGCTTCCGTGGCAACGCGCTGTATACTGCTGTACTGCGCGAATATATGCATACCCTTATCACACGCAATACTCCGATTGAATACTTTATCGAAGGTGGTCGCTCACGTTCAGGTCGCCTACTACCGCCAAAAATGGGTATGCTAGCGATGACTGTGCATAGCCAACTACGCCAAACCAATAAACCTGTGGTATTTATTCCAACTTATATTGGTTACGAGCGCATTATGGAAGGCGGCACGTATGTCGGTGAGCTAAAAGGTAAGCCAAAAGAGTCAGAGTCTTTGATTGGACTACTTAAAGTTGGCCGCAAAATCGAACGTATCTTCGGTAATGTGCACTTGAGCTTTGGTACGCCGTTGCATCTTAGCGACTTTATGACAAAATTCGATGTGCCAGCCAATAGTTTGCCATCCGATCGTACTGACTCGCTGCTTGATGAAAAAACCAGCGCTATGGTTGATAACATCGGCGTAAAAGTCATGCAGCATATCAACAAAGCTGCGGTCGTCACACCTGTATCGCTGCTGTCATTGGTTCTGCTATCAGCACCGAAAGCTGCATTGGATGAAAATATTTGCCGCGAGCAAATCGCACTGTACCAAGGTCTGGCTCAGCAGCTGGTCTACTCAGAGGATACAGTTATCACTGATATGACGCCGCAGCAAATCATTGATTATGGTATTAAGTTAAAGCTTATTGAGCGTACGCCGCATATCTTGGGCGATATCATTCAGGTCGCAGGTAAACAAGCAGCGTTACTTAGCTACTTCCGTAATAACATTTTACATGTCTTTATTTTGCTGTCGTTCCTGTCTGCACTAGTCGCACGCAACGGACGTATCAAACGCAGCCGTCTCGATAGTATCGCTGAGCAGCTATATCCGTTCTTACAAAGTGAGCTGTTCTTATATTATCCAGCACATGGCTTGGCTGATACGCTCAATAAGAAAGTTGATAATCTGCTGTCTCATGGACTCATCGTTGACTTGGGTGATGATACGCTCAGCGTTCCTGAGTCTAATAGTAAGCATTATCAGCAGTTACAAGTGCTGGCAACACCAGTTGGACAAAGCCTTGAGCGTTACTTTATGACGCTTGCACTACTCGCTCAGCAAGGCTCTGGTAATTTGACTGAAAATGAAGTTGTTGACCTGTGTCACCTGCTCGGACAGCGTTTGTCTGTGCTTTATGCAGATGATATTCCTGACTTCTTTGATCGCGCCTTGTTTACCAGCTTCATCAGTGCGTTGACTCGTCTTGACTATCTACAAAAAGATGATGAAACAGGCATATTGACTTTCGATCATCGCATTAACGACATCGCTCATCATGCTAAGTACGTGTTAACGCCTGATATGATGCAAATCTTGCAGCAAGTTGCTAGTTTGGACGAAGAAGAAATCACTCACGCCATTACTGAGATTAGTAATAAAAAACAGCGTAAGTTTGGGCGTAAGCGTTAATTTTAACGACTACCCATACCCTTTAAGATTTTACGCTAAACAAAAAAAGACCGCTAACGATTAGCGGTCTTTTTTATTGAATTTCAATACACTAAAAAGCTGTATTAGTTGGTAATTTTCTTGTACTTGGCACGTTTAGGACTGGCATCGTCACCCATCGTCTTTTTACGATACGCTTCAAACTCAGTATAGTTACCGTCGAACCAGACTGGGCCTTCTTCTTCGAACGCCAAGATGTGAGTCGCGATACGATCAAGGAACCAGCGATCATGCGATACGACCATTACTGTACCTGGGAATACTTGAATCGCATCCTCTAGTGCACGTAAGGTTTCGATATCCAAATCGTTTGATGGTTCATCGAGGAGCAATACGTTTGCGCCTTGCTTTAGCGTCTTCGCTAACTGCAGACGGTTACGCTCACCACCTGATAATTGACCGACGTGTTTTTGCTGATCTGAGCCTTTGAAGTTAAAACGTCCGATATAGGCACGGCTTGGCGTGGTGTAGTCGCCAACCGTAATGATATCAAGACCGTCAGAAACTTCTTCCCATACGGTTTTGTTGTCATCTAGATGATCACGTACCTGACCGACATAGGCAACTTTAACACTTTCACCCAAATCAACTGAACCTGTATCTGGCGTATCGCGCTCAGTAATCATGTTAAACAGTGTGGTTTTACCCGCACCATTTGGACCGATAATACCAACGATACCACCAGCTGGTACGTTAAAGCTTAGGTTTTCATACAGCAGACGATCGCCGAATGATTTAGAGATATCATTAATCTCAATAACCTTGTTACCCAAACGTGGACCAGGTGGAATATAAATCTCAGAAGTCTCATTACGTTTTTGGAACTCAGTTGAGTTCAATTCTTCGAAACGCTGTACACGAGATTTAGACTTAGCCTGTTGGCCTTTCTGGTTTTTACGAATCCACTCAAGCTCTTTTTTCAGCGCTTTAGCAAATGATTCTTCTTGCTTGTTCTGCTGCTCTAGACGCGTGTTCTTTTGCTCTAGCCATTCAGTATAGTTGCCTTCATACGGATAACCATGGCCACGGTCAAGCTCCAAGATCCACTGAGCTACGTTATCCAAGAAATAGCGATCATGGGTAATGGCAACGATAGTACCGCTGTAGTTCTGCAAGAACTGCTCTAGCCATGCAACAGACTCGGCGTCCAAATGGTTGGTCGGTTCGTCAAGTAATAGCATGTCAGGGCGCGACAATAGCAGACGACATAGTGCCACACGGCGTTTCTCACCACCTGACAGTTTGCTAACGTCCGCATCCCATGGTGGCAGACGTAGCGCATCGGCTGCTTTTTCTAACTGGTTATTTAAGTTGTGCGCGTCCCAAGACTGGATGATATCTTCCATCTTGCCTTGCTCTTCAGCAAGCTTATCAAAATCAGCATCAGGCTCTGCGTATTCAGCATAGATAGCATCTAGACGTGCTAGCGCATCTAGCGCTTCGCGCATACCGTCTTCGACATTACCACGAACGTCTTTGCTGTCGTCTAGCTGTGGTTCCTGTGGCAGATAGCCAACTTTGGTACCTGCCTGCGCGCGTGCTTCACCACTAAACTCAGTATCCACGCCTGCCATGATACGTAGCAAGGTTGATTTACCTGAACCGTTGATACCCAAAACACCAATTTTGGCACCAGGGAAAAACGATAGGTTGATATTTTTTAGGATTTCACGCTTAGGGGGAACAAGTTTTGACACGTTGTTCATCGTGTAAATATATTGAGCCATTAACACTCCGATAGACTGCATAGAAGAGAACAGCAAATGCAACTCAGCGATGATGCCAAGCGTGCCGTACCTCAAAATCAGGGTTACAAATTATAGGTCATTATCGCATTGTGGCGCATACCCTGCAAGCTGACAGGTTGTTTTACCAGTTGTTTTACCGTTTTTGACAGCAGGCTATGGCCTTTAGCTATAAAACACGCGTTGTAAAAGTAACGCAAGAAGTCTTATCTTAATGAACTAACTTAACATTTTGATTCATTAGCGTTTTATAAAGACCACAAAAAATAGCATCAAAACTTTCGCAAATTTAATCAATAGCCGTTAGCATATTAGTGTGGCTTAACAAGGTCTATCGGCTCGATTTCATTTTCGATTATTAGAATGACTTATAAGCTGACTTTGTATGCGTTACATCATTCACTTTCATAGCAATCATACAGGTACTGATAATATGGCCAACGGCTATCGCCCTGAAATTATTCAACGTGCGTTTGTCGATTTTATCGGATCGCGCTTACATCCGTTTTGGTCATTGACGACTCCTAAGTTACGCCTGATCGCACGCTATACATTAAGTGATGATTTAATAGCACTTCGATTTGAGACCAATAGAGCCTTTAAACAGCAGATTTCTGAGATGATGGGTGGTTGGCAAGGCGGTCAATATCTTGATTTGCGCGTTTGTATTGAGGGGGTCTATCACCAGCGTAGCTACTCGATAGTGGGCTTGGCGCATCAACCACTTTGGTGGCTCGACGATACTACCGAGAACCACACAGCAAACCAATGTCATACGGTAACTATCGCGATTAAACCACAAGGGTTGGTATCTGACTATTTAACCAAGCAGATACCGTTGGCTAGTGTCGTTGATACAAGCCTGCCACTTGGAAATTTCACTTTGGAACAAACCTCAATACTAAGGCAGCAAATATCAGAGAATAAGCAACCCTCTCCTTTGCTATTCATCACTGGTGGTAGCGGTATCACGCCTATGCTCGGACTTATCACTCAAGCCTTGAGTAATGGACATCAGGTAACGCTGTTGCATTATAGTCGGACTGTTTCATCCAAGCTGCAACATCAGTGGCAACAGCTGAACGATACTCATCCAGACTTCACTTATCATCTAATCCATACTGAAGATCCGACTACCTATTTGGCTGTTACAAGATACTTAAGTGCAGAGGGTCTGCTGTCGCTAAACTTACCTCTAGCAGATACGCAAATATTTGCCTGCGGTTCACAAGCGTTATTAGCTGGCTTATATAAAGCCGCCGCAGAGATAACTTTACCTATAGACAAACAGCTGCGCGATAACATCATAGTAGAGAACTTTGGTAATGCCCTAGCTAATGTTGATAATGGCAGCAATCAAATATTCGATAAAACGATACCTGTAGAAGAACACACTGTCTATTTGCGGTCACGGCAACGACAGTTTAGCAGTGACACGACCATACTGGCTGCGGCTGAGAATGCAGATGTACGGCTAGCATATGGTTGCCGGCAAGGTATTTGCCAGTTATGCCGCTGTAATAAAGTCAGCGGCGTGGTCAAAAACGTCCAAACAGGGAAAGTGAGTGGTGATGGTTACGAGTCTATTCAGACTTGTATCAACATTGCCATGACTGATGTGGTACTCGATGTTTAATGACTGATTTAATAGAACGACTGGCTCAATAGAAAGCATATGCCAAACAACCTATGAGAAATAAAAGGCAAACGTTATTTTATAGGCTAAAACTCAGATAACTTATCAAACCGGATGCAGTGCTGCTTATTCACGCCGTTTCGGTTAAGGATTTATTTATGCACTTATTACCACCCGTTACTACGCCACAATCTGCTGTGCCTATTTTGACGCCCTTGTCCGATACTCAGCTAGCAAAAAACGCGCCTTCACATTTGACGCCGCAAACGTCGTACTCGCAGCTTAATGATGAAGCAATCAATGATAGCGGTCAGCCAGGCACATCGACACGGACTCGCTACCCAACGTTGACTGGCGCACCTTTATCAAAGCTTCAAAGTGATGCTTTAGCCGTAGAGCTCAATGCCCTATATAAAAGCGTCATGGACTCGCTAGGCAGTAAGGATGCACGCTATATACAGCGGATATATGCCACCGTGGTATATAGTGAAATTATCGCCCGTGGTCTACTTGCAGCGGCTGGGCGTATGCCATCGAAACGCAGTCTAGTCGCTACTTGGCTACTAGGCACGTCTTTACTTAGCTTTAGCAAAATATTGAACAACATGGAGCTGGGTCATAACGTCATGCATGGTCAATATGACTGGATGCAACACCCGCACCTTAATAGTCAAAAATTCGACTGGGATATTGTCTGCCCTGCTCCATTATGGCAACACTCTCATAATTATCTACATCATACTTTTACCAATATTGTTGGCCGTGACCATGACGTAGGCTATCACTTAATTCGAGTGACTGACGAGCAGCCTTGGACGCCAGAAGATCGCTACAATATGTTTAGTACAGCGGTACTGGCATTTGGCTTTGAATGGGCAGTAGCTTTTCACGACATCCAAATCAGTGCCGATGAATACGCTGACTCCCCTGATCTACACAAAATCATGCAACAAAAGTCTCGCGCCTTATTTGCCAAAATTGGGCGACAAATAGGCAAAGACTATATCGCACTGCCATCTGTAGTAGCGCTGACACTAGGTCGTCGTAGCGCCTTGAGTACGTTGAGCGGTAACATGACTGCCAACACTGTCCGTAATCTATGGACGTGGGCGGTAATTTTTTGTGGGCATTTCACTGAGCAAGCGCATATCTATACCCATCTCGATGCCAATGAAAGTAAAGGCGACTGGTATGTACGCCAAATCCTTGGCTCTAGCAATATCAAAGGCAGCAAATGGTTCCATCTTTTGACAGGTAACTTGTCCCACCAAATTGAGCATCATATATTTCCTGATATGCCAGCTGGCCACTATGCAAAGATTGCGCCGCAGGTACAGGCCATATGCCGTAAGTATGGTTTAAGCTATAACACTGGCCACTTTGGCACACAACTCAAGCAAGTACTGGGACGTATTTATCACTTTAGCAAACCTAGTGAAAAAGAATGGCAAGCCTATGTACAGTCAACGAAAAATGCAGATAGTACTACTCATAAAGATGATAGGTCAGCTGTCAATTTAGAAAACAAATTAGCGATAGAGAACACTGATGGTCTCACTCGCTTTTTGCCTCCAGTCGTCCGTAAAGCTATCTCCTATGCATGGTGACATATTCATATTTGCAACTAGATACGGCCATGATAAGGTAGGACAACAAACATAGGTGACGTTAACAGTCGTCCCATCAACCATTACGGTAAGCGTCTAGATTGTTAAGTATCAAAACTACATACTAAACTGGCACTATCGAAATTAATAAAATATTTAGTTCATAATAAAAATTTGATAATAAGAAATGGAGTATATTAGTGAGTAATCAAGCCTCTAAACCAAATCTAGAAATTGTTCATAATCAAGCAGCGAACCGCTTTGAGACATCTATCGACGGTCAGACAGGTTATATTAGCTATCAGGACAGTGCTGACAAATTGGTCTACGATCATACTATCGTACCGCAGCAATTAGGCGGTCAAGGCGTTGGTTCAGCACTGGTAAAGCACGCATTGAATTATGCACGCGAGCAAGACAAGAAAGTGATACCACAATGCTCATTTGTCGCGTCATACATTAGCAAACATCCTGAGTATCAAGATTTGATTTAACTGTCTACATAATTAGACTCAAGTAATTCGTTAACTAGACTCAGTTAAATGACATCGGGCAAAGCAGGAAATGTATGTAGATATTTATTTAGCATAGGAGATGTACCCTAGTACCAATTTTAATAAACCAATTCGACATAACAATAAAGGTTATTAATATGAGTAGTTTATCTGACAAACAAATCAATCTACAGCTAGAAGAGCTGGCTGGCTGGCAGCGTGACGGCAATAGCATCGTCAAGACCTATCATTTCAGCGATTTTATCGAAGCTATGAGCTTTATGAATCAAGCGGCATTTCATGCTGAAGCGCTTGAGCACCATCCAGAATGGCGTAATACCTACAATATCGTGGAGGTTCGTTTAACCAACCACGATACAGGTGGTATATCTAGTCTGGATATTCGTTTAGCCAAGCGCATGGAGCATATTATTCAGCCCAAACGGTTATAGTAGCAAGTTTACAATGTATGCCTTGATGCCGATTATCCGAGTTCTCTATTGATTACCCTAGTCAAAGCAGACAAAAAAAGACCCTCAATTGAGGGTCTTTTTTATAGTAGGTATTTACAACGATAAGCTGTGTTTACATCTTACGACTGACAAAGGCAACGATAAACAAAATCACAGCGACTGCTAAGAAAATGTATGCCAAATTAGCAGACAATCCTGCGACACCGCCAAAACCTAGGAAACTCGCTAATAATGCGATCACTGCAAAAATAATGGCCCAACGAAACATAATCTTCTCCTCAATAATGGTAAAAAACAGATATTAGAATTTATATAGCATCTATTTAACTTGTTTTTATCTAATGCTAGTTATTACTGTTTACGTTTATAGATTAGCAATGTTCTTCTCTAAAAAACGTTCATTTTAGTAATAATATCGGTAGGTTATGTAAAGTTTGTAGTAACTGTTAATGTCTCATACCTCTTTTTCTTTAATAGATGATATTTTCGAAATAGAATTATATTTCTGAATACAGCGTTATTTAACTGAGAGTTATTAAACTAAGCGCTTTTTACCTGAATGTGCTTTTATTAAATGCTCTTTTACTGGACTCTGTTCCTCTAACTGCAGGCAGAACTATTTTAAATTCCTCACGTTATATGTGATGTTGTATGTGAGGTAGGCTGCAAACTATAAACTGTAGCGACCTCACAAACCCCTAACCTAATCAAACGACTTGGTTTATAGTTTACTATCCACTTATTCTCAAATCTATTAAGGACAATACATATGGATACCAATACGGATACTGAAAACCTTATACAAAAAACCAGCGGCGACACACGCCCTTATGCAGTTGTTCTATATGGCGCGACAAGCTTCGTCGGTCAGATCACTGCTCACTATTTAACCAATTTTTTGTCAAATAATAAGAACGAAGATGGCTCAAACGTATCATGGGCGATCGCAGGTCGTGATGAAGACAAGCTCAACAAGTTGCAGGCCAAACTTGAGAGCAAGGTAGACATTATTATTGCCAACAGTAACGATGCTGACAGCCTTGATAAGATGACAAAGCAAACTCAAGTCATCATCTCTACTGTCGGTCCTTATCTAAAGTATGGTGAGCCACTGATCAAATCTTGTGCTGAAAACGGTACAGATTATGTCGATCTTACTGGTGAGGCTATTTTCATCAAAGATATGATGGATAAGTACCAAGACATTGCCAAGCAAAGCGGTGCCCGTATTGTTAACTCTTGTGGTTTTGATTCTATACCTTCAGATTTGGGTGCGTACTTTACCCAAGCTAAGGCAGAAGAAAAGTTCGGCGAGACCTGCAATGTCATTCATATGCGTGTTAAAGCAGCGAAAGGTGGTATCTCAGGTGGTACTATCGCATCGATGGCATCGATATTTGAAGAAGCTGGTGAGGACAAAGCACGTCGCAAACAAGTGGCCAATCCTTATCTGTTAAACGATGATAGTGATGCACCAAACGTACGTCAGGATAATGTTAGCAAACCAGTATATGATAGTAATCATAAGCGCTGGTTAGCACCTTTCGTCATGGCCACCATCAATACGCGTATCGTCCATCGTACTAACCAATTACTCAGCTATGAGTACGGTCGCGATTTTAAATATGATGAAGCGATGTGGATGAAAGATGGCGTCAAAGGAAAACTGTCTAGCTATGCTATGAGCGCAGGTTTATTGGGCTTTGCTACTGCGATGATGATTAAACCAAGTCGCGAGTTACTATCCAGGCACGTCTTACCAAAAGCTGGCTCAGGCCCTTCTAAAGACGAGCAAGAGAACGGCTACTTTGATATTCGTCACTTTGGACAAACGGCTAAAAATGACACTATTACCGTTAAAGTAACAGGTGATAGAGATCCTGGTTATGGCAGTACCTCTCGTATGATTTCGCAGGCGGCATTATGCTTGGCACAAGATATCAGCAAAGAGGACATTGGCGGTGGGTTCTGGACACCAGCATCTGCGATGGGTGATAAGCTAATAACACGCTTAGAAGCGCATTCTGGTCTTAGCTTTGAAGTGATTGATAGTTAATCTATCGCATGATGACAAAGGCTCAATGTCTTTATGACCGTATCTTGGTTTCGAGATACGGTTTTTTTGAGCCCATCCCATATTCTGTGTAACTGCCCTTTAGATTAAATGCTTACTGATACGGTCATCAAACATAATCATAAAACGATTCAGAGCAGACGTCCAGTTACGGATTGGCATCGCCCACTTTTTAGACGCCTGCTGGGTGGCTAAGTACACCACTTTGAATGCTGCCTGATCAGATGGGAACACCTTACGCTTATTCACTGCCGTCCGAATCACACTGTTTAGCGACTCTATCGCATTGGTGGTATAAATCACTTTTCTGATGTCTTTCGGATACTCAAAGAACACCGTTAAGCCCTCCCAGTTATTGCGCCAAGACTTGACCACGTGCGGGTAATCTTTGCCCCAAGTCTCATCAAAGTGC
>NZ_PJBU01000010.1:0-12406 GCF_002863645.1 Psychrobacter sp. MES7-P7E
ATATGAATTTTAATTCGCTAAGGAACTATGTAATCTTACGTAATTGTTGCGATACATCATGTATATTCTTGTATTAACCCTTAGTCATTTATCTATTTTAAGGGTTAATAACCGATAAATTCGCTTACATTGTCATCAAAAGTTACAAATTCAAAGTTATTTTTAATTTTAAAGTCGCAATAGCTAATGAATTTTTTGATGAAGAATCATTTTATAAGCAATAGAACAGTCTTATACCTACCTCATTTACTTTTAACGCTAACACTATAATCAAAGTATTCTTAACTGCTAACACACTATAATTGCTGCTCTACCGATTCAATATCAGCATAAACTTGGGTTGTCCCGTCTTTATTGAGCTGCATAACCTGATAGGGCATGAATTTATTTTGATACTCCATACCTGGGCTACCAATAGGCATGCCAGGTACGGCAAGACCCATAGCTTGTACTGGCGGATTTTCTAAAAACTGCGCCATATATTTAGCGGGTACATGACCTTCAAAGACGTAACCATCCGTAGTGACTACAGTATGGCAAGAACGCATTTCATTTGGAACGCTGTAGCGCTCTTTAAATACGGCTAAGTCCGCAACATCTTGCGCGGTTGCACTTAGACCATTATCTTCTGCATGACTTATCCATTCTTTACAGCAGCCGCAATTGGCATCTTTATAGACCGTAGCTGAGACGTTTTTTAGTAGGTCTGGTTTACTTACTGACCTTGTCATCATGTGAGCACTTTTAGCGTTTGGTTCATCTTCCTTTAAAGTGATAGCTGTTGCATTTTCGGTTGTTACTGATGTTGTGTTTGCATCAGATACGCCACTACTCGGTTGGCTACAAGCAAATAGTGATGAGGCGGCAAGTAACACCAGCGTACCACGCAACCCCTTAGACAGATGACGATTGAATATAAGACTGGATTTTATTTTTAAGGGGGTCATAGTGCTCTCTCATGTACTGTAAATATTGTGAGCTATAGAAGGTCAAGTAACACTTCATATCGTTTGGTAATGTAGCATAATAACCCATCAAACGGGGTACGTAAATTTATACATTGAGCAGTGCAGGCTGGTATCATAAGCAGTTTTTATTTTAAAATACTGCCTGTAGTATTAACGGCTCTATCTAAGTTTTGGATTTTGATTAAAAATTCAAGGCTCATAATTTTGGATAATTTGCGATGCGCCTGTCTACTATTAATCTACAAAAGCGTTTGAGTACTCACTTAAATCAATTACCGCTATCGCTTACGCTAGTAGCAGCATGGCTTGCAGGAGCTATTTTTTTATTTTCGCTAGCGCCTTATGGGTTTTGGCCGCTAGCAATAGTATCACCAGCGATTTTATATGCGCTGTTGGTGACAAGTATGAGTGGTCGTCGCGCTTTTATTATCGGTGAAGCTTACGGTATGGGGCTATGGTGCGTCGGCGGCTTTTGGCTCTATACTGCTATCCATGATTATAGCGATACACCAACGTGGCTCGCATTGATTATGATTGCATTGATGGGTCTCGGTATGGGACTATTTCATGGATTGTTAGCACTAGTCTTTAACCGTATGGTAGGCAAACAACCCTTTTCATTTGCTGCTCTTTGGGTGCTACAAGAATGGTTAAAAACTTGGTTATTCACAGGCTTTCCGTGGCTGTTTGTTGGTTATGCATTTACTGAAGAGTATTGGTTATCGTCCTTAGCACCCGTTGCTGGTGTTTTTTCCGTCTCTTTTGTTGCCATACTATTGGCTGCAAGTTTAGTAGAGCTACTGCTTCGGCGCAGTAGTTATGCCATCGTTTCTGTACTGTTATTAGCCATTAGCACATCATTATGGCTGGTCAATCCGCAATGGACAAAACCTAAGGGCACACCTGATCTGTCAGTGTCATTGATTCAAGGTAATATTTCACAAGATATAAAGTGGCTGACTAAGTATCAAGTAGAAACGCTAAAGATTTATGCGAAGTTAACACGCACTGAGTGGGGACGTGATGTTGTGGTGTGGCCTGAATCATCTATTCCGATGTTTCAGGATGAGGCTGCGGGCTTTATTAGTGAAATGATAGAAATGGCTAATGCGACCAATACGACATGGATAACTGGTATCCCTTATAAGGATAAAGTGGCATTCAATGCCAATACGGATAAGTATCCCCCATTTTACAATAGCGTGATTGCTCGAGGTGTAGAAGCGGAAGGCCTATACAAGAAGCAGCGTCTGGTGCCTTTTGGAGAGTATATTCCATTTGAAGGCGTGCTCGATATTTTCCCAAGTTTGGCCGGTAGTCAGGATATTAAGAGCTATAGTCGTGGTAGTGATCAGCAGTCACCGCTACAGGTGCGTGGACACAATATAGGGACGGCTATCTGTTATGAGGTAGCTTATCCAGATACCACGCGTAAAAATGCAATCGATACTGACTTTTTGTTGACCGTCTCTAACGATGCCTGGTTTGGCACTTCAGCAGGACCATTGCAACATTTGCAAATGGTACAAATGCGCGCTCTTGAGAACGGGCGCTGGTTTATTCGAGCGACCAATACTGGTGTTACCGCTATCATTAACCATAAAGGTCGTACTGTAAAACGCGCACCGCAGTTTGAGCGTACTGTACTACGTGGTGAGATACAGGCACGGGTTGGTAACACGCCCTTTATGCTTATGGGAAATTATCCTATCTTGATAATAATAACCTTGTTATTACTACTAAGCTATTTTGGCAAAGGTCTAACCACACTTAGAAGACGAGGGTAATAGTAAACTTAATCATAATAATTTAATCAGTGTAAGTTTTTTATTTTTTCTAGGTAACGTCCTAACGCACGTAAATATAAAAGTTTTAAACTATTGACCCCTGCCGTCAAATCCGTATACATAAACTTGGGAGATTTTAATTACGCAGCCTGACGATAATAATCAAACCACACCTGTCTTGGCGATTGATAGCCCAAACCTTTTTGAATCCTAGTCTGGTTGTAATATAGCTCGATATAACTGATAATATCATTGATGGCTGTGAACCTTGTTTTATAGTCTTGATGATATACCAGCTCATTCTTTAATGTGCCCCAGAAGCTTTCTATCGGAGCGTTATCGAAACAGTTGCCTTTGCCGCTCATTGAGCCTATAAATTGATGCTGCTTAATGGTCTTGTGGTAGGCATGGCTGCAATACTGGCTGCCTCTGTCTGAATGAACGATTAGCCCTTTGCTTGGACGTTTATTCTTGATGGCCATATTTAGTGCTTTGCAAACTAAATCTGCGGTCATACGCTTGTTAATAGCGTAACCGACAAGCTCTTTGGTGTATAAGTCTTTGACCCCTGCTAAGTACAGCCAACCCTCATTCGTCCAGATATAGGTGATGTCGCTGACCCACGACTCGTTAGGGCGCTTAGCATCAAACTTCTGATCCAGTACGTTTGGATAGACCAGCTTGTTGTGATTGGAGTCGGTGGTGACTTTAAAGCGCTTATGACTACGACATTTAATGCCGTGTTGCTCTTTGATGCTTCTTACCATATACAGGCTAATGTTATGGCCTTGCTCGCTTAGATGAGCATGCAGTCGATCTGCGCCATAACGTTCTTTCGTTTCATTGTGAGCCGCTTTAACCAGTAATTCAGACTGGTTGCGATGTATCTGTTGGTCGCTGAGATCACAACTTAGCCAGTCGTAATAGCTTGATGGCTTAACCCTTAACACACGGCACATAGTGGTGATGCGAAAGAGGAACTGGTTGTCTTTGATAAAGGCGTACCTGACTAACTGTTTCTCGCGAAGTACGCCGTCGCCAACTCGAGCATAGCTCTCCCCTTGCGTCGGGGCGAAGCAGTGCTTCGCTTTATCCCTCCTCATTTAGTATTTCGCGTTCCTCTTCAGCCACTTTGAGCTGCCGCTTGAGCTGCTTTATTTCTTGAAGAGCACTCATAAGATCAGGATCGTATTGCTCTGTGCCGACAAGCTTGCCTTGATTGGCTTTGTTATGCCAATTTGAGAGCGTTTGCATGGCAATGCCAAGCTGCTTTGCAGTGGCTGAGATATTGCAATTATTGTCTGATATCTTCTTGACGGCCTCGGCTTTAAATTCGTCACTGTAGGTTCTTACTTTCTTGGTCATGATAAACTCCTGTTAATACGCTTAGTTTACCAAGTTTATCTCTACGGTTTCTTCAGCATAGCTCATGAGTTACAATGTTGCTTATCCCGAACTGGGGTTGTAAATAGACAAGTCCATACAGACAGTGAATTGGTCAATTCGAATATTGGAAATAATAGGTAGCCCTTCATGTCCCTTAAGAGCGCAGAAAAGTCTCCGTCATTAACGCAAAATAAATCGTCGAAAAAATCTTATCTGTTGGCGTTCGCTTTCAGCGCGGGTTCATTATTGACAGGGCTAGCAGCGACTGGGCTGACGGCCGTGCCAGTGGCATCGCAAGCGGCAGGATTGGGCGATTTATTTAGCAGTGATAAAAGCGCGACCCAACCGAAATTTTTGCCTGTTGATGAAGCGTTTCAGGTCAGTAGCAGTAGTAAACCTGTCAATAATGGCACGCGCTTAGCCATTAACTTTGACATTACGCCTGAGCACTATGTTTATAAAGACCAAATTAAGCTAACGTTGCCTGCTGGCGTGAGCGCTGCACCTTTTAGCTTTAGCCAAAAGCCAGTCTCCATAGATGATCCGACCTTTGGTCAAGTATTGGTCTTTGACCAAGCCAATATGGTTGCTAGCACCGTTTTGAGCAGTAGTAATGGCAAGGCGATAAATAATGCCGCTGTAACGATAGGTTGGCAAGGCTGTGCCAAAGCAGGACTTTGTTATCCACCGGAGAAAATAAAAACCACGGTCAAAATTGCTGCGTCACAATCGGCAGCCAATAGTTCAAGTAGCACTGCTACAGTTTCTGCGAGCAATAACAGCAATGCAGAAACTGCGCAAGCATCTACAGAGGCGACTGATACTGATCGTCTTGCTACAGAGCAAACTACGCCAGATGACGAGGTGATTGATTATGCATTGTTAGATGACGAAGCGTTAGATGCAGAGCTTGGTGCAATCAATACCATCTCTGGAGCCGATGAAGAAGTGGTAGGCGATAATGTCACAAGTGAAGCAGCGAACAATGACGCTGTCATAAATAATGCTGCTGCAACAAACAATACCGTTGTCGTTGATAACGCCATTAATAGTGACCCTTTTGGCTTAGCTTCGCATCCGTGGTTGGCATTGGTGTTATTGTTCTTGGCAGGGTTGGTCTTGGCATTGACGCCATGCGTGTTACCGATGCTACCGATTGTTGCCAATATCGTCGCGCGTGAAGACAATCCAACGGTAAAACGCGGTGTTATTTTAACGACCAGCTACGCTATTGGTGTTGCCATCGCTTATGGTATTTTAGGCGCGGTCATTGCGGTATTTGGCGAATCGTTAGGCATTATCGGTTGGCTACAAAATCCGATTATTTTAATTGGGTTTGCCATCGTTTTTGTCTTATTAGCCCTTTATATGTTGGGCGTATTTAGCATTCGTCTGCCAAGATTCATCAGTAGTAAAATGCAGGGTCTAAGCCAAGCGGGGGATAGCAAACTTGGTAGTACGGGTGGCAGTTTAATTGCGGGATTCTTATCAGCACTCGTGGTATCGCCATGCGTTTCGGCACCCTTATTTGGGGCGCTGCTTGCTGTATCAACGATTGGAAGTCCATTACTTGGCTTTGCGGCTTTATTTATGCTCGGTTTTGGTTTATCGGCGCCGCTTATCTTAATTGGCGCGACCCAAGGTAAAATCATGCCAAAAGCAGGCGAGTGGATGAATTGGGTCAAGCAGGGCTTTGCTTTGTTGCTTTTTGCCGTGGCATTGTTATTAATTGAACGCGTCTTTATCTCGCCTGTGATGCTGATGGTTTGGGCGCTGTGGTTTATGGTCGTGGCGATGTGGGCGTGGAGCTGGCTAGGCAAAGGTCGGATGCTGACCCAAGCGCTAGGCTTAATCGCTGGTATTTGGGCGACGTGTTTAATCGTCGGCGCCGCATTGGGCAATGACGACAGCTTGCATCCGCTTGCCTCCCTAACTGCGGTTCCGGTGCTGCAGACAACTGCTGATCAACCAGCCATGAGTAATGCAACAGATAAAACTGTTACTACGCTGGCTGAGCTAGACACTATTGTCGCCGCCAATCCTAAAGTGCTGGTCGATGTCACCGCCGAATGGTGTATTGCATGCCGGATTATGGATAAAAACTTATTTCATAATCGTCCTGCGCAAATGCAAGATTGGCAATTGGTCAAACTTGATATCACAGAGACTACAGCGGATTCAAAAGCAATCTTAGCGCGTTATAAACTATTTGGTCCGCCAGCATTGCTGTATTATCAAGACGGGCAATTGGTCAATCAACAAGTGGGTGAAATCGGGCGCGCAGCGTTTGAGCAAACCTTAACCGCGCTAAATTAATCGTTTAAATGTAGATAAATTCCACATCATTTCTACCCATTAAAAAGCCAACTTCCTGTGATAGTAGGACGTTGGCTTTTTCAATCTTACTAAATAGCCTTTTTAACATAGACGCTAAATCCTTGGTTTAGCATTATTTATTACTACTTACTTTGCTACTTACCTTATTATTTACATCAGTATTTGCTCGCAATAACGCTAGTATAGTGCCCTTATTTTCATTACAATAAAGCAACATTGCTAAAGGCGCATTACCACGAGTAATGGCTACCTTGCACGTCCATATTTATTGATTTTCTTTAGGGCGTGTCATCAATTAAGCCAAACGACACAAGAAACTAAGTGAATGGCACTAAGGAAATGACTGGCTAACTTATCATAGCGAGTGGCAATCGCACGATACTGCTTAATCTTGGCAAAGAAGTTCTCTATTAGGTGCCTCGCTTTATAAAGCTCTTTATCGAAGTCTCTTGGCTGCAGCCGATGACACTTAGATGGTATAACTGCATTACCTTGCACTGCTTTAATCGGTTCAATAACGCGGGCATCAGCATCGTAAGCTTTATCGGCAAGCCACGTTTGGCTAATACTGACATCAAGCAATTCATCTGAGCCACACAGGTCATGAGCTGCCCCACCTGTTAGATAAAAGCCAGTAGGATTGCCTAATGCATCTGTTCGAGTATGTATTTTAGTCTTCAGTCCACCTTTGCTGCGTCCAATGGCTTGATCCCTTTTTTTCCAGCACTGTGCTGGTGGGCTTTAACAATCGTGGCATCTAGCATGGCATATTCGTCATCGGATTGTTCAGAGAGTTGATTAAAAACCTGCTTCCATACGCCTTTTTTTGACCAGCGACTAAAACGAGTATGAATCACTCTGAAGTCGCCAAAGCGTTCAGGTAGGTCACGCCAAGGTATGCCGGTCTTGTAACGGTACAGAACCGCTTCTACGAACAAGCGGTTATCCTTTGCAGTAACACCAACGTCACTTGGTTTACCAGGTAGAATGTCTTTAATTCTCTCCCATTGGTCATCACGTAGGGCATGTCGTCTTGTCATAGTCATTGAGCTCAAATTCCTAAATACGATCTAAGTATAGCTTATTCTGAAATATCTATGCTAATTGATGACACGCCCTAGTATGGCATACTTATTTTATCTCAAATTACTTTATAGATATTTTAGATAAAATCTCATGTCCACTAATATAAAGTTCATTAGACATGCACATCTCACTCCATCCCTTCCAGTAACTATTAGCTTTCTTTGAATACATTGACCTATCCCAAATATCTTCAATCCAAGAATTGTGACGATACTTATCAATTACTTTGATCGGATTTTGTTTGGCCCAAATTAATTCGTTAAAGTCTGGTTCTGAAACTATTGCTCCTCTGATCTTTGAGATATGGTACTTACAAAGATACTTTAATGTTAAGGATAGGAGCGCTCTGTCTTCAGAGCCACCTATACCTACTTTGTCACTGACATGCACACGAGAGTCTAGAATCAAACCATGCCAACTATCGTAATGCTTGATAATAACTAGTTCACCGTTTTCAGTATTGTTCCGAGCAAACCAGACCAACTTAACCTCATCTTCATTATTACCTTTTAATAAGCTTCTAGCATTCTCTTCAATATCATAACCAAACTCAAATGTTTCTTTTGCGAAAGGCCTTCCTTCATCATGAGCGAGCCAATTCTTTTGGCATCCAAAGTATGTGGCTAATTTTTCTAATTCGTTAAACGATGGCTCTTTTCGCCCTTCAAACCAATCCTCAGTAACGCCCACACTATTGTATCCCAGGGCCTCAGCAACTCTAGAAATACTTGGGGTATGAAAACTATCAGTTGCCTTAGCTTCACTCAAGAGGAAATTTAGTTTGCCAGATAGTAGATTTAAGCGATCGCTACGTAAATGAGCATCAAAAAAACTCTTTAAATCGTCGATAGCTTCGATATAACTTCCTTCTTGACCTTCAAAAGATTTTTCTAGTCGATACTGTGCCTCGGCATTAATTGAACGTCCACTAACTTTTGAGGCATCGGAGATCAGGGCTTTCAATTCAGTAGGAATTCTTAAATTAAACTGCACATTTTTTGACATTTTAAAGCCCAAATAGAATATTGAATTTAAAACAAATAATATTACCATAAGGAACTTGCGGCAATGATAGCATAATGCTATCATATTATGTAACAAACCCTAAAGAGGTAAATACATGTCAAATCAGAAGGTTCAGATGAACGTCCGGGTACCTAAAGAACTTAAGAATTTTGCCATAAATGATGCAAAGAACCAGTTCCATTCGTTATCTCAATATATAGAAAAGCTTATGTTTAAAGCCAAAGAACTCAGTGAACTAGAAAAGAGATGAAACCTTATCTTAAAGACCTTTTTGACTCTAATGCAAAAGTAATTTATCTAAGACGGTTTAGATTGCAGAATGCAAATTGGTCAAAGACTTCTCAGGCTAATGATTACGATTACACTTTTAGCTCTTTAGCTAACTCAGATTATCACTTCAGAATGCCTGTTATCATTCAATCAGATGGTTTACCTTGGAAAATAGGTAACCTATATCTCATGGGACAACTAGACACTCCTCCTGCGCTTTCAAATATGAAAACGTTATCCGCAAGAGCTATCCACCTAAAATACTATCTACAGTACCTAGAACATAGTAACCAACACTTTTTAGACTTACCTACCCAGTATCAGCAAAGGGTTCCTCGCAAATTCAAAGCTTTTTTACAGGCTGTAATAGAACAGCACGACTTTAGCTCTCAATACATTAATAACATTCTGTCCTCTGTTGCTCATTTCTATAATTATATACAGCATCAATCATTCGTATCTCAGTCTGATATAGAGAATAAGCCCTTTAGAGAAAGGAAGGTTTCTATACCTATTCATAATAATGTAGGAATAATGAGGAATATTAGTGTTATTACAAATGATCTCAAGCTAAGAAGCAGCAGAAAACCCTTACCATCACTAGGTAAGTTGAGAGATGGAGGCAGTCTGCGTCCTTTAAGCTCTGAAGAACAAGAAATTATTTTCAGGGCATTTGATAAAAACTATGCGTCAATAGAGTTAGAGCTAATGATAAGAATAGCTCTCGGAACAGGAGCTAGACAACAAAGCGTATGCACTCTCTCTATTGCTTGTATCAAAACTGCTCTCCACTACTTAGAACAAAATGCTGATTCAAATTATGCCGTGATAAATACTGGATATAAATACAGAACAGATTCAAAGGGTGGGCGACTAAACCGCTTAATGTTTTCACGTAACCTAATTGATCATTTAGCAACATATATAGATTGCGAAAGAGCGGAACATAGAAGACAAAATATAAACAGCTTTTATGCAAATACTGACGATAACTATGTGTTTTTAACTCGAACTGGAAACCCCTATTTAACTGCTGAAAGAGAAATTATAGATCGTAATCGTAACAACCCTAAACCAGTTTGGAACACTGAAGCGCCCGTTATGGTACCTAAAAACGGCCAATCTTTAAGAAATGAATTAAAAAAATTCATTTCCAAGGTTCAAAAATTTGAACCAAGTCTTCAAAATTTTTCATTCCATGATTTGCGTGCTACCTATGGGATGAATATCGTAAGAAACCTTAGAGCTAAGGAATACCCTGATTCTAAGATATTTGATCATGTCAGACAAAGGTTAAACCATAGAAGCCTAACAACCACTGAGGCCTATCTAAAATTCGACTCGGAAGTAAAAGAATTCAATGATATACAAGATACGTTCGGCGTAACATTTGATAAGGGCGAATATAATGTCTAATTCTTTCAATGACAGGCAGCTTATTGAGATAAGCACTAAGCAAATAGAAGATATCGTTGATCCTCAATACACAGTAATTGTAGGTTCAAGAGCTGATGGTGTGTCCTTTAAAGTCGATATTGGTAGAGTCTGCTATACCAATAGAGAGAACGATTCTGGTCATTCCCGAGATAAAACTAAGAGCTATATTACGGGCCTAGTTGATGAATCAACATTGTCTATAGAACGTGTAGAATGGTTGAGAAGGTACCTTAGGGAAATCCTTCAAAAAGGGTTGAGAGATGAAACGGTGCGAGGTTACCTTCATAATTTAAGATATTTTTTTGATTTTTGTGATTTTGAAGGCTCTAAGCCTCTTACTTTAGATGATTTAGCATCTAATTATAAATATTATCAAATTAATCTCTATCAAAAGGCGCGTTTAAGTGGTGCAAAATCTATAAGCACTACAACTCTTTATGACAAGCTAAATACTGCAAGAGATTTCATAAAAATCGCTTATAACTTATCTGATATCGATATACTTAGTATTATTCCCAAGCATCGTCATATGGGGCATAACAGTAAAGAAAGAGACTCCTCATTAGAAGACTTCAAAAACTTCTTACAAACCTGCATTACATACTTTAATGAATTCTCATACGCCATATTAAATAAAATCTACCCTATACCTATTACTTTAGCAAAATCATCAAGTAATGATTATTATTGGGATTCAACTAGAAAATATGGCATAAAGAAACTACCTAATTGCTTCTACAATAGTGGTGAACCCTTACCCTTTAATGAGGTAAAAAATGCTTTATCAAATTATTATAATTGTGAGCATACTAAGAAAGATTTCTATAAAAACACATTAATAAACAACAGAAATACATGGATCAATGAGAATTTAGACTCTAGAAAAATTTATGCTTATAACCTATGTACATATTGCTTTTATTACATTTACCTTTCTTTCACTGCTGCTAATATACAACCCACACTTGATTTGAAAATATCTGATTTAAATTTGGAAAACCTTGGCTTATCAACTTTTGCTAAAAAACATAAATATCGAGCAGGTAGACAGATTGAATTTTCCGCTCCTTCTCACTTAAAACGTTATCTCATACAGTATTTGAAACTTAGAGAGTGGGTTGATAACCTTCATCTTCCTGGAGACTGTCAAGAATACTTGTTTATGCGTATTGGAGAACATCGTCAATTAAAGCGTTTTGCACGTAGCTCTGTCAGTTCTATTGACGACAATACTCCACTTTTTAAAGGGGTTAAAAGGGTTACTGCTAGAGACATTAGAAACCTATGTGCGGAATACTACATAAAACATTCTAAAGGAAATTTGTCATTAGTAGCTAGGAAGTTGAATAACTCTTTAACTACAGTAGCTAAATCTTACACTTCGATCGATATTGAGTCTCAAGCAATAGAGATGAATCATTATCACGAAAAAATGATTACCGCAGTTCTTAGGTCTAATCGAACTAATGAACAAACTATATCTATCAAGACTTCAACTAACTATGATACGGAGAAAATACCAGCAGGATCTTGTTCTAACCTATCAGATAATGATCCTGTTAAGGCATTGGGCTTTAATAATGAAGCCCCCAACCCTTCCTGTGCTACATTTGAAAGTTGTTTGTTCTGTGAATTTTTTGCAATTCATATAGATTTTGAAGATATACATAAACTATTAAGTTTGAAGGAGGCTCTACTAAAGTCTTCTATGATTCGTGATGATCCTGAATATCATCTTCTCTCTATAGAACCATCACTATTTAGAATTGACGAGATTATCAATATTCTTAAAGGAAAAGATAATAGAGTAATTGAACTCGTTGATGATGCTGAACAAAAAATAAAAATGCAAATTTATAATGAGTATTGGGATGAGCATATAAATTTTCTCACTGTAGCCTCAGAATCTAACAGAAAAAGCTTAAGTTTATGACCAAAATAATGATGCGTGAACCCCTTGTTAAAGAGATACAACCAATATCTAAAGACCTAATCGAGAACCCATCATCTAGTTTGGTTATAACGCTTTCCAAGAGTGGAGATGCTTTATCATTATTCTCTGACGATATTTGGGACTATAGTGCTACTAGTAGTTTAATGAGGACTATT
>NZ_PJBU01000116.1:0-110330 GCF_002863645.1 Psychrobacter sp. MES7-P7E
ACTAAGCGAGGTTTTTTTTGTATCAATAAACATAAGCCTCTCTATTCTACAGACTTATAAAACCTGATATGAACGGGAAAGTATTGATAAGCATTACTTTTGTCCCCATTTATCTTATAATACCAACCCTATTTTGTCCCTATCATTGAGGTGAGCGTTATGGCACTACTCCCTATCTTAAGTTACCCAGATCCTCGCTTGCGTACTATCGCCAAGCCTGTCAAGGAAGTGACTGCTGAAATCAAAACCTTAATCGCAGACATGATCGAGACGATGTATGATGCTCAAGGCATTGGGCTTGCAGCCAGTCAAGTGGATCATCATATTCAGCTTATCGTTATGGATTTGTCTGAAGACAAAAGCTCTCCTAGAGTTTTTATCAATCCAAAAGTCACGCCACTGGTAGAAGAAAAGCAACCGTATGAAGAAGGCTGCTTATCTGTACCTGATGTCTATGACAAGGTCGAGCGTCCTAATAAAGTCCGTATTGAAGCGTTAGACGGTAACGGTGAGGTCATCGACGAAGTAGTCGAAGGACTGCTTGCTGTTTGTATCCAGCATGAAATGGATCACCTAAATGGCGTAATCTTCGTTGACTACTTGTCTCGTCTTAAACAGACTCGTGCTCGTGATAAAGTTCGCAAAGTTCTTAAAATACGCGAAAAGCAAGAAGCTCAATCAGCAGAAAAACAGACACAAGCCGTCAATTCTTAAAGCCCTACTCTTTATTCTTATCTTTTTTATTTCGTCTTTATCCTTCACATAGTTACGTCACAGTGAGTGTTAATATTTAGCATTCACCGTTTGGCGATAATTTTTCTAACCGATACAGTTTCCACAAAAGGTTTACTACTATGACAATGATCAAAATTGACCAATATTTTGAACCTGCCAGCTGGCAGAAATTTACCAAGGCTGCTGAAGGTCGCGAGACGCCTTTCTTGGTAGTTGACCTTAGTCGAATCGAAACCAAATACCATGAAATGGTAAGTCTTTTTCCTAATGCAAAACTGCATTATGCAATGAAAGCTAGCCCTGCGGTGGAAGTAATCAATTTACTAGCAAACCTTGGTTCTAACTTTGACTGTGCCTCTATTTATGAGCTTGATCGCGTGCTTGGTTGCGGCGTTGATCCATCTCGTATCTCGTATGGCAACACCATCAAAAAAGCTGAGCATGTTAAATATGCCTTTGAAAAAGGCATCGATCTATATGCGACTGATTCAGAAGCGGATCTAAAAAACATTGCCAAACACGCTCCAGGCTCTAAAATATTTGTTCGTATCTTGGTGCAAGGATCAGAGACAGCAGAATGGCCATTATCACGTAAGTTTGGTTGCCATCCTAATATGGCCATCGACCTACTGGTTCAAGCACGCGAGCTGGGCTTGGTGCCTTATGGTATCTCATTCCACGTTGGTAGCCAGCAAAAAGACGTCGCTGCATGGGATGATGCGTTAGCCAAAGTTAAATATATGTTTGACTGGATGAAGAACGAAGAAGGCATCAAGCTACAAATGATCAATTTGGGTGGTGGCTTCCCGACCAATTACATCAGCGAAGTTAACCCTATTAAAGTCTATGCGGAAGAGATTACCAGCTATCTGACTGACGACTATGATGATAATGAGATGCCGGAGATTATTTTAGAGCCGGGTCGTTCGTTGGTTGGTGGTTCAGGCGTTTTGGTCAGTGATGTGGTACTGATCTCTCGTAAGTCTGATACCGATTTGACTCGTTGGGTATATACCGACGTTGGTCTATTCCAAGGCTTAATCGAGACGCTAGGTGAAGCTATCAAGTACCCTGTCTATACGCCTAAGATGGAGACGTCTACCAGCGAAGGTACAGTAGTACTGGCAGGCCCAACCTGTGATTCAACTGATATTATGTATGAAGAAGCAGGTTATCAGCTACCAGAAGAGCTTGAGATTGGTGATAAAATCTACTGGCTCACTACTGGTGCTTATACCAATTCGTACTCATCGGTAGAGTTCAATGGTTTCCCACCGCTAGAAGTGGTTTATATTGACTAGTACTTAATGCTACTCCACAAAAAAGCGCGGCACGGTTAATACCCGTATCGCGCTTTTTTGTACGTAACGATTTCATAACTAGTCAACTCGTAAGGAAATAGGCACGCTATTATTAGTATTAATAGTTCGGCTACCGTTACTGGTGCTACTGCTTGAGTTTTGTGAAGCTTGTCCAATCGTCACCCACTGTCCACGCGGCACAATAATCGTACTATTCAATCTTTGACCTCGAATAGCATTGCTAGCACTGCCAGTAGAGTTGTCAGTAGAACTCATTTGATTATAAGGTGAATTCGGCTGCACTAAGCTTTCTTCTACTTGGGATAGTTGTACTTCCACCTGTCCATTGGGCAGCAGTCTTGGTGTGACGGCAATCCCTTGTGTCGTTGGCAGTAGTATTTGCTGCTGAATCACGATCTGTGGTTTGAAATTATCGTTAGCTGAACGATGATAAGTTGAATAGTTATTAGCATTATAGGTTTGAGTCAGTGAGTAGAGCGTACCTGTGCTGATACTCGCCGCACTGCCAGATAATGTTTGTACTTGATATAGATTAGTACTCTGCTGCTGGCTGCTACGCTGACTAATAACCCCTGCACCTTGAATACCACGATTGGTAATAATGACTTGACCCTGCTGAATACTACCTTGCAGGCCACTACTATTGCCAACACGTACGGCGACCGTCAATGCCTGTGGCTGACGGTCAATCTGAGACAACAATTGCTGTACCGCCTGATAATTGCGTGCCGTCGTTCGCAGTACCAATTTATCTTGATAGGTAGTCACCGTACCACCGTCTGCGCTACTATTTAATTGCTGCCTTACTGCAGGTAGTAGGCTAGCCCCGCCATAAGTATGGATAACATAGGTTTGAGCAGTACTAGCTTGTACGGTTACTGGTAGAACCGCTAGACTCAGTGCAAAAGCTGATAGGCTGGCAAGGTTGATTGTACAAATAGCACTAATCAGTTTATGTCTAATATAACGTTTGATACTATTCATACCTGCCCCCTTGCTGCTATTAAGTCATCGAGCCATCAGTTATAACTTTGTAGTCAATCATTAACCATTAACCATTAACCATTAACTATAAATAGTCGTTAGTCACTTAATCCAAGCACGTCCTGCATGTTGTACTGACCTACTTCCTGCTCAACAACCCAAGTTGCGGCACGTACGGCGCCAGCGGCAAATGTCATGCGCGCACGCGCACGATGGGTAATCTCGACCACTTCGCCATCTGCGATAAACATCACAGTATGGTCGCCTACGATTTCGCCACCACGTACAGCGTGGATACCAATTGTCCCAGATTCGCGCTCGCCAGTTTGTCCTTCGCGGCCATAGATAGCGACGTCTTTTAGGTTTTGTCCACGAGCTTCTGCGACGGCTTCAGCCATCATATATGCGGTACCAGAAGGTGCATCGATTTTGTGCTTATGATGTGCTTCGATGATCTCTACATCAGCATCATTACCAAACGCTTTGGCAGCCATACCGAGTAGCTTCAATGATAAATTAACGCCTGTCGAATAGTTACCCGCATATACGATAGTGATTTTCTCACTTGCTTTTGCCAGTACTTGTTCTTGCTGTTCATTGAATCCTGTGGTACCGATGACCATAGCAACATTATGCTCAGCACAAACTTGCATGTTTTTTTCAGTGGCGTCAGGCAAGCTAAAATCAATCAGCACATCGATATCACTAATCACAGCGGCTAAGTCATCAACGATTTGTACACTTAAATGACCGATAGCAGCAACTTCGCCGGCATCAGCACCGACTAGGCTAGAGCCTTGACGCTCAATCGCTGCTTTTAATGCAGTTTGTGGATTGTTTTGTACTGCCTCAATAAGCATACGACCCATACGCCCGCCTGCACCGATTACCCCAACGTTGATAGATTTATTATTTACTTGTTCGCTCATGTTTTTACCTTAGATGTTTTATATTTGGTGAAATTATTTTTGACCATATTTATCGTAAGTTTAGCAAATATCATCACATGAATGGCTTTTTATACCATCAATAAAAAGCCCAAAGGTTTCATGTGAAACCTTTGGGCTTAGTTTAATACTAGCTACTTAGTTAGACTGTTTCTTAATCGAATAAATCGCCGATTTTTTTGAAGAACGACTTTTTATGTGGCGACTGTTGATGCTTGCTGTCGTCATCCAACGTGTCCTGGAATTGGCGTAGCAAGTCTTTTTGCTCACGAGTCAGATTCACTGGCGTTTCGATAACCACACGGCAAATCAAGTCACCTTTCATAGTAGTTCGGACTGGCGTCACACCTTTGCCGCGTACACGCAGTAACTTACCGCTTTGCGTACCTTCTGCCACTTTGATTTTTACTTTGCCATCTAAGGTTGGGATTTCGACTTCTTTACCCAATGCTGCATCAGTGATGCTTACTGGCACATCCATATATAGGTCAGCGCCTTGGCGGGTAAATACATTGTGCTGTTTGACGCGTACTTCGACATATAGATCGCCATTTTGTACGCCAGCGCCGCCCGCTTCGCCTTCGCCTGCTAGACGAACGCGATCACCGTCATCGACGCCTGCAGGGATAGAGACTTCTAACGTGCGTGATTTGTCTTTTACGCCGTTGCCATGACAGTCTGAACAAGGGTTTTTGATCTGTTTACCAGTACCGCCGCAATGAGGACAAGCTTGCTGTACCGCAAAGAAACCTTGCTGCATACGTACTTGACCTTGGCCATGACAAGTCTGACAGGTAACCACATCGGAAGCATTTTTTGCCCCTTTACCATCACAGGTATCACAAGGCGCAGGAGCCGTGAAACTGATTTCTTTTTTGCAGCCACGTACAGCTTCTTCTAATGTCAGCTCAATCACATAACGCAAGTCAGAGCCGCGACGCGAACGCCCACCGCCGCCGCCACGTTGCTGACCGAAGATATCACCGAAGTTACCAAAGATATCGCCAAAGATATCTTGGAAGTTGCCGCCACCTGCGCCGCCGAAGCCGCCGCCACCCATGCCGTTTTCAAAGGCTGCATGGCCCATACGGTCGTAGGCTGAACGTTTCTCTTCGTCGCTCAATACTTCATAAGCCATTGAAGCTTCTTTGAATTTGTCTTCCGAATCAGGATCATCAGAGTTGCGATCTGGATGGTATTTCATGGCAAGCTTACGGTAGGCTCGCTTAATTTCTTTGCTGTCAGCGGTCTTGCTGACACCTAATATTTCATAAAAATCGCGCTTACTCATGCTCTCTCCTATCGTCTTTACAGCCACACCGGTTCGTCAAATCATCAGCTCAATTGATAGTTGTCTTAATCTTATTCGTGGTTCTTAGCTAATAGATATATATAACGTTTCACATGAAACACAATAATTCACCATGCTATAGAACCATAATGCTTAGACTTAACCAACAAATACGGTGTAGGCTGCTTAGCCAAATCAATTATAAAAAGTTTGCGCTATTTATGGAGATGGTCTGCTGATTTATCAAGCTCTTAAATGATGAAATTAGCAGTTGGCATCGCTGCGGCAAAAGCCAAACGATTCATTAAGGTTACTGCAAAGCTTTTCGTACCTGAGCGGTGCCCAGTCGTGCTAATATTTACCGTCACATCTACGGTCATTTATACTCATAGTGATGACGATTGCGACAAGGTATTAAGTCTTATGAAAAAGCTGGTTATTCTATTAATCATCATTGCGATAGCAGTATATGCAGGCTCGCCTTACTACAGCGCTTATCAGCTCAAAAACGCTTATGACGATAAAGACGGTGCCACTATCGCAGCGGCTATTGATTACGAGCAAGTGCGACCAAGCGTCCAAAATCAGCTAACCAGCCAGTTTGCGACGACAATGACTAAGTATCCATTAATTTCTGAATTGGGCGGTGAGCCGTTGACCGAAGCCGCGAATGGTTTTATCGCGCAGGCGGTTGAAGGTGCTATCACGCCGCAGAATATCGAAAAAGTGATTAATACCCAAGGTCAAGCCAATACAGCAACCAAAGAGCTAGCCGCAGCATGGGCCATCGCTAGCGATCAAGTCGACTTGAAAAACCTAATTCAGAGCTTAATCATTCAGCGCGGTGATGTCGATGCCGTGGTCAAAAGCCAAATGCAGCAAGTCATGAAAAAACAAGCGGCAGAACTTGAGCAGCAAGTCGCCCAAGGCAATGACAGTGAAAAGCCAACGCTGAGCTACTGCGGTATCAATTGTTTTAGTATTAGTGGTCAGGTAAAAGGCTATCCTCTTACTATCGAGATGCAGCGTGAAGGGCTTATCAATTGGAAAATTGTTGATATCGTCTTACCATAAATTATTTAATACAGCTTTTGAGATGCAAAAACTTCTGAATAGAACCCAAAAAGACCGCCTTATGAACTGATTCATAAGGCGGTCTTTTTACGTTGTTTAGCAGTCAAATATCTTAATTTTTTAAACTAAAAAACACTTAACCATACCAGTCGATTATTCAACGCCCAAGAATTCTAGAAATTCTGGACTCTCAAAACTCGCCTGATATAGCACGCCATCTTCACGATAGATTGCAGGCGTCGCCATTACCGCGAGTCCAGCTGCTTTTTCACGATTGGGTGTTACATGGTCAACCGTACAACTTGCTGATGCAGGTGTCATTTCACCTGTCAGCATTGCCTTGTCAAATGCCTGACGACGACTGTCTTCATCCGCTTGGCACCAGATACCACGCATCTGCTTTGGTGACGCCTCATATATCGGATAGCCGATAACATTGACTGTCACGCCTTTTGCATTGAGCGAGGGGACTTGCTGATGTAATCGGCGACAATAAGGGCAGTTCACATCATCAGCTACATAGATAACAGCTCTCTCAGTAGTGGTTGCTGGATAAGTAATCAGTTGGCCTTTGTCCAATGACGCAAACACAGACTGGTTTTTACGTTTTTCAAAGTTCTCATCGAGGCCGATAAATTGACCATTTTCGATGACTGATATTTCACCATCGGTAATATACTGCGTATCGTCCGATAGTAAAAACGGCATGCCTTCTAGCGTTGCTCCCCAGATAACACCCGGTACTGCGGTATAAAAGAATGGCGTTTTAGCACTCATATTCTTAAGCGCAGCCATATTTGCTAGCATAGACGATTTGACTGAGGCACTGACAGGTTCGCCTACCTGTGCACTTGTGCTACGTACTGGTGTTTCGGTGATAACTTGCTTACTTGGATTCTTCTGTAGCTCACCTTGAATGACGTAGCAACCATCTTCGGTGATGTGCAGCGGCAACTGGCCAGCCAAATTCACTTGATACATATTGGGCAGTTTGGATGGCACAATAGAAGTAATCTGTGTTTTGATGCCTGCTTGAGTCAGTACTTGGCGCAATCGCTTATCGACAGTCGCACTCACTGCCTGAGCTACTTGCGAATTTGTAGTGCTTTGCGTTACGTTATTACTGTTGGCATCCGCTGAACTTGGCTGAGCGCAAGCAGTGGTTGCTAATAGTATGACGCTGATTAGGCTAGCGGACTTTAATACAGGTAATGTCACAGAGAGATTCCTATCTGGTTTTTAATAATGACGATTTTCGATATTAAGACCAATTCCAAAGCTATTACTAACTCAAAGGTAGCAATACATTTTCTGATTAGTCAGATTTTTAGAGTTGGTTTCAGGGTTGTCTGTCATAAAAATATAGATAAAAAAGACTGTAGTATATGGGATAGTTTTGCAAAACACTAAATGGCTAATGTCGCAAAACTGCTACTTAGCTTTAAGAGATAGGCAACACAGCCAGATAGTAGACATAAACTTAATATAGCAGACCGCAAAAAGCAGCACACTGGGTAGCGGCTGCTAATGGGTTTAAAACGATAATTTCAAGATAAGTATCAATGCCAAAGCTTAATAATCTCAGTGCTCATTTATTAAAACTTGGCAACTTCTTCTGGCGTTAAGAAACGACTGTCGCCTTTTTCTAGGCCTTCTAGATTGATATGACCGATACTGGCGCGGTGCAGCTCAGTTACTCTATTACCGAAGTAACCCATCATCCGTTTGACCTGATGGTATTTGCCCTGCTCTAATGTTAGGCGTGCATGTTTTTCATCAATGAACTCAAGAATAGCAGGCTTGGTTGGCTCATAATCACCCTCAAGCAAGATGCCTTCCGCCACTTTCTTCACGGCTTTCTCTTGTGCATCACTATCCATTGCATCTGCCAAAGTCAGCTCGTACACCTTTGCATGCTCGTGCTTAGGACTGGTGACACGGTGCAGCCAGCCGCCATCATCACTCATCAGTAACGCACCAGTAGTATCAACATCGAGACGTCCAGCGATACGCAGACTACCCAATTCTGGTACAGCAATCAGTTCGGTGACAATTGGATACTCTTTAACTTTTAGCGTGCACTCGAAGCCTTCAGGCTTATACAACAAGATATAGCGATTACCCGCAGCGACCGATAATGGCTCGCCTGCCCACATCACATCATCATTGACGACATCGACATGTAAGCCAGGATCTTTAACAACTTGATCGTTTACGGTGATTTCGCCGGCGTGCATGATCTTCTTTGACTCTTTGCGCGACAGCTCAGTGGCTTTACTAATGAATTTATCTAAACGCATACTATTTACTACCATCGGTTTTATTATACCAGCCCTAAATCAGAAACTAACGACGCCAGCACTCAGCCGTGAGCGGCTCGTTATCTTCGATGGTTAGAAATGGTACTATAATGAAAAATTAAATGAACACTGTGCTCAATACAAAGCCAGTGAAAGTCAGACCAGTTTAACATATCCAACCTAAGCCTGATGAAATATGAGCTATCAAACGCTAAAACGTGCCGTTACCACGAGACTCGAAATTAAAAAATCTGAGTTTATTGCTTATGCCTATCCGGTGACCTCTCGCGAGCAAGCAATGTTTCACGTGGAACAACTTCGCGAGCAATATGCCGATGCACGGCATTTTTGTTGGGCATACATCATCGGTGATCCAGATAATACCACTAGTGCTGGTTTCGATGATGATGGCGAGCCAAGTGGTACGGCAGGCAGGCCAATATTAAATGTCCTTCAGCATAAGTCGATCGGCAATGTGATTATCGTCGTGGTGCGTTACTTCGGTGGTATCAAATTAGGTGCTGGCGGTCTTACCCGTGCTTATGCAGGCTCTGCTCAAGCGGCCGTCGATGAAATGATATTAAACCCTTATGTACCGATGACCCAGATTCAGATACTGGCAGAATTTGCGACTGAAGCGCAATGCCGCTATATGATAGAGAGCCTTGGCGGTCATATCGACGATGTCGCCTATAGCAAACAAGTGACTTTAACCGCTACACTTGCTGAAGCAGATGTTGAAAGTCTAAAAGCCCGCTTAGCAATGGATGGTCGAGTATTGGATAAATCAGAAGACTAAAAAATTCTGACTAACTACTTATCGGCCGTTTTAGATAGTTCTTTTTTCAGTATATTTATTCGTTAAATTGTTTCAGGAGCTGTTGTTCGGTAAATTATTTTTAGCACCTACTTTTCAGTAGCTGTTTTCAGTAGCTGTTTTCAGTAGCTGTTTTCAGTAGCTGTTTTCAGTAGCTGTTTTCAGTAGCTGTTTTCAGTAGCTGTTTTCAGTAGCTGTTTTCAGTAGCTGTTTTCAGTAGCTAATTTTCAGTAGCTGTTTTCAGTAGCTGTTTTCAGTAGCTAATTTTCAGTAGCTGTTTTCAGTAATTATGCGTTCACTGAAAATTATTGGTTTTCACAGGTACTGGCGTTATGATAAAAAACCCTTATCACACTACTCTATTTGTTTTTCCACGATTATTAAATAAGACCAATATATGCCAACTTCAACCAAACCTTTTTCTCCAGCACCTTTTAAGCCACCATTTTGGCTGACCAATCCCCATCTGCAAAGCATCTTACCCAAGTTTTTTGCGCCGAAGGCACCCACCTACCGCCGCGTGGTCGAAAAAGACTCATTGGACGAGAGTGATATTGCCTATGACTTCTATGATGCGCACCCTATAGAAGCATCAAAAGATGGCGAGCTTGAGCAAACCCCATTGATTGTCCTCTTCCACGGCATGGAAGGCAGTAGTGACAGTCATTATGCGCGCGCACTGGCGTACCAAATGCACGCGCAAGGCTGGCATTTTGTAGTGGCGCATTTTCGCAGTTGCGGTGGTATTCCTGCTAGTGGCACAGTTTTTTATAATGCCGGCGATACGGACGAGGTGCATCATGCGCTACAGAATTTGCGTGAGCAGTATGCCAATATCTATGCCGTTGGTGTCTCATTAGGAGGCAATGCACTGGCCAAATACATGGGCGAATATGAGGACAAAGTCCTATGTAAAGGTGCCGTTGTTATCTCCGCGCCAGTCGATATGTCCTCAGCTGCCATTACTATGCACAGCTTTTTGAGTCATCGTATCTATACGCCTTATCTGCTAAACCCAATTATCAAAAAAGCATTGGCAAACGATCTCACGCAGGATGAAATCAACTCTATCAAAGCTGCCAATCGTATCAGTGATTTCGATGACATCTTTACTGCGCCGCGTCACGGATATCGCTCCAAAAACGACTATTACCATACTGCATCCGCCATGCCATATTTGCGCAACGTCACTCACCCTCTGCTATTAATCAGTGCAAAAGACGACCCTTTTATTGGCTTCACTGCTACCCCAAACGATGTCTCTGAGGCTGTCACTATCTTAGATACTGAGCACGGTGGACACATCGGTTATTTGCGTTATCGCTCAGACAACGGTCAGTCCAAAAGCAAATCATCTGTCCCCAATGATAAAGAGTCCAAGACTTCAAAATTCGATATTAACTGGATACCTGAAACTGTCAGCGCTTATTTTAATTGGATTGGTGTGGCTTCTACTAGAGAGTCTTCTCAGGATATGGGCTCTGACAATAAATAATCACTGTCATCAATGACAAAATAATAACGCCAACGTTTATAACCTTTTGAGAGTGTTTTATGTACCCATTTATCCGTTATGCTAGCACCATTGCTCATGCTGCTCTAAAAGCAAAAAAGGGCGATACACTGACGTTTAAGGACACCAGTGAGATTCAGTTCCGCTGCCGCTTATCCGATATAGATAATTTTTTGGAGATGAATAACGGCCGCGTATTTACGCTTTATGATTTGGGTCGTATGGACTTTGCGGTACGGACTGGGCTTGGCAAGCAGTTGTTAAAACAACGTTGGGGTTTGGTCATCGCTGGCAGCACTATTCAATACCGTAAGCGTATTCGCGCCTTTCAAAAAGTCACGCTCAAAACCAAAATCGTCGGCATCGACGCGCGCTGGCTATATATTGAGCAATCAATGTGGGTCAAAGGACAGCCCTGCTCATCTGGTCTACTGCGTACCGGTGTGACCAAAGGTGGCAGAGTGATTGACACGGCACAAGTATTGGCTGCACTTGGCCAATCTGACTGGGATCTACCGCCAACGGGTTACGTGGCTGAGTGGATCAAAAGTGATGCTGATCGACCGTGGCCGCCTGTCGATACAGCTGACTAACTTAACTTTATAAGCTAGAAATCCATTACTTTTAACTTATTTAACAGATAGTACAAGCAAGCAACCTTATAGCTACTATTTCATAACAACTCATTATATAAATACATATAATAAATGTTAGGATAGTAGTGAGTACATACTCAGACAAAACAAATATAGTCTTATAAGGAGAATAATATGGCTAATACAACAGATTATGTCGGTACGTTATTTGATAATAGCGAATCGAACCCAAGCAAAATTACTTTAGCATTTACCATGGCAGGCGTGGCACTGAAAAAAGGTCATTCTGCTACTGTGATATTAATAGTGGATGCCGTACATCTGGCAAAACCAAACGCGCTAGACAATGTAGATATCGGCGATCCGTTTGAGCCAGCTGGTAAGTTACTAGAAGCCTTTATCGAAAAAGGTGGGCAAGTATTGGTCTGCGGCGCTTGTATGAAACACAACGGTGTAGAAGAGTCAGATATCGACAAGCGCTTTGAAGTGATTAGTGGTGATGATGTGGTTGAGCTACTGATGAATGCGAAAGGGTCATTGCAGTTGAATTAAAATATAAGCAAAATCAGTTAATAAAGTTATAAGAATGGGTCAGTTTTCTTAAATACCTTAAAAAGGGTTATCAGTTTGAACTGGTAACCCTTTTTGATTTACCCTGCTGTTAACTCACTAGGCAAATGTTTTAGTAAATGCTGATGGCTATCACGATTGAACTGTAGGTAATTAAGAGCTTTTTCTTGAAAGTTGCCTATGTTGAAGTTTCTATTAGCTATAGTTTTTAAGCCTTTATCATTAATCACAAATAATGCTCTATCATAATCTTGACTATCTATAATATCTTGTAATTCAATTTCTCGAGTATCATGCCACTTGTCGATATTGATATTATCCGTAAAATGGGAATAATGATTTTTGACTTCGTCTCGTGTATTCCCTTTAGAAACATGAGAGCTTTTAAAATAGTAATTTATTTTGGCAGATATATAGTTTGCGACTTGTAGCTCTTTAGTATTAGACAGCTTTTCTATTACGGCTCTTTTTATAGTAGAAACCACATCTCCATTACACATCATCTGCCTACTAAAATCTCTTAGAAAGCCTTCGTCAAATAGTAAGTTTTCAACTTCTGACACGTTCAATGAAAACACGTTTTGAGCTTGTAGACTTAATAGCCTATCAGGATCATGGTGATCTGAATCGATCAAGCCGAATGACTCTGCTGTCTTGTTAGGTAGCTCGTTAAACGCTTTTGTATAATTGATAACATCGAAGCATGTTTTAACTGGCGTAATAGTGAAGTTCGGTAATAAAATATTATAAATTTTCTCATCGATTTTACCACTTTCGCTTTCACAAAATAGAATACGTTTACGGCTACCTAAGAGTTTCAAAAGTAAGGCTTCAGGAAGCTCATTACTTGGTATGTTTTCTATCTCCCATTTATCAGGATGATTGAAAGATTTTATCCATACTTTTTTAGCAGTGTTTCGGCTGGTAGCAAACTCTAAATCATGAGTAAGATAGACAAATATACAATCCTCTCGCTCTGTTTCTAGGATATCCCACAGCTTACTTAGAAGTGTTTTATGGAGATATATTTCTGGTTCATCAACAATAATAAAACCATCCTGAGGTGCTTGTAGTACATGTGCTATATAGTATAAAACAACTTTTTCACCATCACTCATTTGATATGCAGGATAACTATCTTCAGAAGTTAAAGCCTTCAAATTAATATTAATACCATCAGAGCACTCTAAAACTCTATGCTCAATAAGTGAATTCCAAATTTCTATAGCTTTAATTAGCTTAGATTCTGGCACACTACAATTTTCTCCGTTCCTCACAGACTGAACATATTTGTTATTTAAAGTATTATTTTCTGATAATAGATTATTTAATAGAACTTTAAACTCATTTTTGATTACATCAGTTTCTGGAGAATAGTTAGAATCTGAAACTGACTTGAATCTAGTAGATTTTTCATGAGACTGTGACTCTTGTAAGTCTTTTGTAGTGTCAATCGGGTTAGTAACATTCTTAAAAACAGGAATGATTAGCAATTTTTGAGCCGAAATTGTCATTGCGGACTTTGGTAAGTACTCTTTTAATTTTGCTGATAAAGTAGATTTACCGCTACCATTTGCACCTATTGCTACGATATTATTATGGAAAAAGTTGAACTTGCTAAATAGTTCTAGGTTGAAATTTGCTATCTTTAAAGCGTTGTTAAGTTTATTCAGTACATCAAAGTAGTGATCCTTAATAAAAGGTTTCTGTTCTTCTTTAACATCTTTTGTACTTATACTTAGCTCCGGTTTAAAAGCATCTATAATTCTCAAGCTATCATCAACAACTTGGTTTCTGTAATTTATTTTTGACGAAAATATTTCAGTTTTCAGACTTTTCAACCTTGCAAAATATTGCTCAGCTTGTTCAAACAGTGGAGAATCTGCATTACAATATAAAGCTAACTCTTTATTTTCTAAGACTTTCGTATGAGAAGCATCGAATACTTTAGTTAGTGCATCATCATAAGACATTTTGAACTCCTAGATTTTATATACAAACACTTTAACAGCTTCAATAAAACATTAGGATAGTTTTTCAAATGCAAAAACCCACCCCTCCTATTTCCTAACTAAATAAACACTATCTCACATACTCTGTACTCAGCTCTGTTAAAGTAAGTCATGCAAACACCCTACTAAAAAGGCAGCCAGTCATGAGCTTACTTGATACTCTGAATTTAACCTACCCTGTCGTCCAAGCACCCATGGCAGGAGCAACCACACCTGAGCTGGCAGCGAGGGTGAGTAATTTTGGTGGGCTGGGCTCATTAGGGTCTGGCATGACTGCGCCAAATGTTTTGACCAGCCAAATTGATACCATTAAATCGCTCACCGACCGTCCGTTTATGGTCAATCTCATGGTATTGTCTGAGCAAGAATCTACGACCTTTGATACCGAAATCCCCACTTGGCTGAGTGAGTACTATCAAGACAATAATATCGAATTTACACTACCTGAACGCCCCGCGCAGAGCTTCGCAGAGCAGCTACAAGTGCTCTATGACAACCCTGTGCCTGTTGCCAGTTTTACCTTTGGCATTATCAGTGCTGAGCAAGCTCAGCGTCTGCAAAGTTTCGGCACACGCGTCATCGGTACCGCTAATCATCCATTAGAAGCAAAAGCATGGGCAGATATTGGCGCAGATGCGGTATGTGTACAAGGGGTCGAAGCGGGTGGACATCGCGGTGGTTGGTTACCACAAAGTGAAAGCGATCCATTGGGATTATTGACTTTGATTGGCCAAACCCGCGCCTGTACTGATATTCCTTTGATTGCAGCAGGTGGCATTATGACAGGACAGGATATCAAAGCAGTACAAGCGGCAGGTGCTGAGCTTGCACAAATGGGAACGGCGTTCTTGACCACCGACCAATGCGGTATCAATAATATTTATAAACAAGCCTTACTCGATGCCAGTCACAGCAGGCGCAGCTCAGAAACGCGCTTAACTCGATTGTTTTCAGGTAAGCTCGCTCGTGGTTTATTAAACGATTATCTGCGTGATTTTGCTCAATTTGAAAGCGCTGATGAGCTACCGCCCTACCCACAATTAAATGCCATGTCCAAATCTATGCGAGCTCATGCCTCTAAAAATATGGATGCAGAACATCAATCTTTATGGGCAGGACAAGGGGTAACTTTGGTCAAACAAGAAAGCACGCTTGAACTGCTTGAGCGACTGGTAAAAACGTTATAGGCTTAAATATTTTTATCAGTCCGCGCTAATCTAATAAAAAATCTACCGCCGCAGCTGCATGAATAGCTGTGGTATCAAATACAGGTATCGGGCTATCAGCCTGTTTGATAAGTAAACCAATCTCTGTGCAGCCCAAGATCACACCCTCTGCCCCTTGCGCTGCCAAATCTTTAATCACTTGACGATAATACTCTCGTGAGCTGTCTTTAAACTCACCGACACACAGCTCTTTTTTGATAATGCGGTGCACTTCTGCTCTTGCCTCATCTTCTGGTATCAATACTTGTAAACCCGCATCAATCAGACGCTGCTTATAAAAATCTTGAGTCATCGTAAACTGAGTACCAAGTAAGGCTATTTTGGTAAGATTTTGTTTTTTGATAGCACCAGTAGTCGCATCAGCGATATGAGTCAACGGCAAGTCTGTGGCGGAGCGCACGTCATCGACAAGTTTGTGCATCGTGTTAGAGGCAATCATGATTCCTTGTACGCCAGCTGCTTGTAGACGCTGAGCGCTGCTAGCCATTATCACGCCTAGCTCGTCCCATCTGCCTTGCTCCTGTAACGTATTGATCAACGCAAAATCCACACTATGAATCAACAAATCTGCTGAATGTAGTCCGCCAAGCTGTTGCTTGATACCTTCATTGATCAGACGATAATAGCTCTCGGTACTCTCCCAGCTCATACCTCCGATGATTCCTAATGTTTTTTGTTGAGACCCTCGTTGCTCTTGAACTGCCATACTATACCCCTAGTGGTTTTTGTTCTTAGTTATAGTAAGTTATCGTAGCAAAATCGACTGTTGAGAACGCGCTATTTTTAGAGATATCCGTTTTAGAAATAATCTCTTCAAAAAGCTTTAAAATGCTGCCTTAAAGACAATAATCATATTAATAACATATCGCAAACCCTACCATTGATAATAACGATTTTACCCGTTTGACCTCACGGAGTATGATGAACACTGGTAGCCAATACCTTATCCATTTATTATGCCTGCTCACCACCTAACTATTAACTTACAACGTATGCCCGCATCATAGGCTGGGCATAGCTAACACTATGTAGGACAACCGAATACTATGACCAACTTCCCCACTATCAGAATACGTACGCGCCGCAAATATTACCGCCTTATATTTACAGGTCTAATGGCGATGATGATGTCACTGATTATCTCGTCAGCGCTATTATTAGTAAAAGTAGGCTACGTTGATGGCTTTTTTACAGAATTGATGCATTCTTGGGGACTGGCCTTTATTTTTGCGTGGCCAAGTGCGTACATCTGCGCCTATCTAGTACAAGAGCATGTACTGAGCAGGATAGAGTTTTATTAAACAGTATCGATAGCTATCATAATTCTGAGTCATCGTCGTTATAAGATAGTTTAGATATAGGGCAAGCAAGTCAAGGTTCTATAGAGAATAGACTGAACTAGCCTAATGCCGTACTCCATATATATGCGATTGACTATCTAACGCTAGAGAATATGACCGATGTAAGCCAAGCTTTCTATAACAAAATTCCGTTAGCGCAAATGTATCCAATTCCTAGACGACCAGTCTATTTTTAAGTATAGTGTCTTTGTTAGTCGATAACCTCTAAGCATCATTATCATGGTATCGTTTCTACTAGAAGAAAAAATACATCGATGAGTGATCTCAATGACATGATGTTTATAGTCGGTTATTCATACACTTATACGTAAATTAAATCATAAATATATAAAGGAAATCATCATGCGTAGTGCTATTCATAACAGCTTTGGCAAACCCTCCAACGTATTAAGCGTTGGCGACAGTCCCATGCCGCAGCCTGCTGCCAACGAAGTCCGTATCAAAACCATTCTCTCCCCTATTCATAACCATGACTTGCTAACCGTAAGTGGTCAATACGGCTATAAGCCTGAGATGCCAGCCATCGGTGGTAGTGAAGCGCTAGGTATTATCGATGCCGTGGGCGATGATGTGACAGATCTAAGTGTTGGTCAACGTGTGGCTTGTGCCAGTGTGCACGAGACGTGGGCGGAGTATTTTGTCGCCCCTGCCAGCATGGTATTTAACATGCCTGATAGCATCGAAGACGAGTTGGCTGCCCAACTGATTGCGATGCCGTTATCTGCCCTAATGCTATTAGAATTCCTGGAAGTAGATAAAGGTCAATGGATTATTCATAACGCGGCAAACGGCGCTGTCGGTAAAACGCTTGCGATGCTAGCAGCAGCACGCGGTGTAAATACGATTAACCTCGTACGTAGTAAAGACGCGATAGAAGAGCTGACCTCACTCGGTATCAAAAACAATGTCGTCACCGCTGATGATGACTGGAAAGACCAAGTTCGCGCTATCATTGGTGATGACAAGATAACAGCAGCCGTCGATTCAGTCGGTGGTGAGTCGAGCAACGAGCTACTATCATTACTTGGTAGCAAAGGCACGCTGGTCTCATTTGGTATCATGTCAGGCAAGCCAATGGCACTAGACGCTGGCAGCTTGATCTTTAAGCAAGCCGTTGTAAAAGGCTTCTGGGGCAGCAAAACCAGTCAAGAAATGGATCTAGACAACAAACAACGTCTAATCGATGAGCTACTAGAACGTGCTTCGAACGGCGACCTAAAATTACCAATCGAAGCCATCTATAGTCTGGACGACATCACGACTGCCGTTTCTGGAAAAGTACAATCAAGCAAAAAAGGTAAAGTTATCCTAAAACCTTAAGTGATACTTTAACCTTGTAATGATTGTCATTAAAGGCATCATAAATATGAAAAGTCCATTTGTATTACTCGTTAGATAATACTATGGGCTTTTTTATTCTAACCATGCTGTTGTCATGATGACTCTAATGTAATTAGAGCCATCAACAATTACTCATCAACCCATATAATAAGATTTAATAAGGATATAACTATGTCAAACGATACAACCTTCAAAGCCTTAGTCGTCGAAGAAACCAGTGATGGCGAATTCAAAAAAAGCATCCAAGAGCGCAAAGTTAGTGACTTGCCAGAAAATGACTTGCTCATCGAAGTGCATTATTCATCATTAAACTTTAAAGATGCGATGTCAGCCACTGGTAATAAACGAATCACCAAACAGTACCCACATACCCCTGGTATCGACGCCGCTGGCGTGGTCGTCAGTGATAAATCAGGCACGTTTAGCGCAGGACAAGAAGTATTAGTATTCGGCTATGATCTCGGTATGGATACCGATGGCGGCCTCGGTCAGATGATATCTATACCAGCAGATTGGGCGCTACCTTGCCCAGAAATGCTGACGCTAAAAGAAGCAATGACCTATGGTACTGGCGGTCTAACCGCAGCACTAAGTGTCCAAAAGCTAGAAAAAATGGGCGCAAAACCAAGTGATGGCCCAGTCGCTGTAACTGGTGCAACAGGTGGCGTCGGTACAATCAGTATCGCTATCTTAAAGCAGCTCGGCTATGAGGTGATTGCATTCTCAGGTAAGCCAGAGCAAAGCGAACACTTAAAGGCATTAGGCGCGAGCGAAGTACGTCATCGCGATACCATCAATGAAATCGGTAACAAACCTGTCGGCCGTGAGCTATGGGCAAACGCCATTGATACTATCGGCGGCGACTATCTATCTAACTTGCTCAAACAAACCAAGGCGGGCGGCGCAGTGACGAGCTGTGGTCTAGCGGGTGGTGCTGAGTTTTCGATGTCGGTGATTCCTTTTATCACCCGCGCGGTGTCGCTATTGGGTATCGACTCGGTTTATATCCCATTGGCTGATAAAGAAGCCATCTGGAAACGTGTCGCTACCGATATGAAGCTGCCTAATCTTGAGAGCTATGGTGAAGAGATTACGTTAGAGCAAACGCCAGAATACCTAGATCGCTTTATGTCTAGCAAAGTGGTTGGGCGTTATGTGGTGAATGTGAAGGGTTAGGTTTTAAGAGTTAGCGTTATAAAGAAAAGGCAGCATCTCTTTTGAGGTGCTGCCTTTTTTTGGGAACAGGTAAATGGTTAAAACTTGTATTCGTTCACCACTATAAAATCTTCGAAAGTACTCGTTCAATAAGAATGAATAAGGTTAATTCACATCTGCTGGGCCAAAGAAGTAATCATATACAACCCTATTTAGAACTAGCTTATTTATACTTACTACTTCAACACGTTTATCTTCTATAGGTTGCCCAAAAATAGCAATGTTCGGAATTTTACCAGAGATTTCAATCTCTCTAAACTCATCTATTCTATTATCTAAACTTTGATATATAGAAGGCAATGGTAGCTTGCCTAGTCTAGCCTGTGTAAAGAAGGATGGAAAAATGATACCGTCAAAACCTTTCTCATAGGCTTCCAAACTTAGCAACCTTAAAATTTCGTAAGAATGCTTACCAGCATAGAACAACATCATTAGAGAAATATTTAAACTCTCAAACTCAGTACACTGTTCTGAAATTGATGTACTCAAATCTAACATTTTTAAGCTTTTCGCAGGTCTAACTGTAGCGACGTACAACTCATCAGTCACGCTTACTCTACATTCATGAATACAAACTTCCAAATCCTGTGAGGCATAAAACACCTTGAAATCTTTTGAATCTAGTCTGCCTTTTCCTGGGAAAGGCGAGCTATCATACTCGCCTATATTACTAGGTTCACTCGGCTCAACTCTCAATCTATAGAATACTTTTGAACTGTTAAGCTCAAAAATAGGGTATTCATTGATTATTCTCTTTATTATATACATTCTCTTATTTTCATCTTGGAGTTCTTCCAAGGGTGTAATATAACCTAGAGTCCATAATCTAGGCCCATAGTGAAAAAATCCCACACCAAGATATTTTTCAAATAGCTTTATATCTTGATTAATATCATCAGTACAAATAATGCTTGTTTCTTGATGCTCATTGAACTGGATGCGGGGTGCGCCTCCATAATCACTTTTAATGCTACTTCCCATTACGAAAAACTGATGAGCTAAATCATTTAAAATATTCTTTGTCAGTTTATAGCCCTTACTCTCATTACAACCTTTACAGCTCGTATTGCTTTTAGTACCGAGCTTCTGTGCTGAAATTTTTAAACCTTGATTAGAAAAACAACTTGAACATAGAACAAATGACTCTTTCATTTTTATACCAATAATGTCGATTATTTTTTTAATTTTACCTTATATATTAGTTAAATAAGTTGAATTAACTAGGCTAAATAAACCAAAAAAAACACCCAACCAAGTTGAGTGTTTTTTTATTGACGACAAGCTGTATATCAATTCAAAAAACTGAGTTGAAAAGCTGTTTAGATAAGTTTACGTAGTCTAAGATGGTAACAAGGCAGCCGAGCGCAGATAATACGTGTTTGTATATCTAGCGAGGTTAACGCCGTTACCGTTTAGAACACTTAAACAATTTATTCCCACTCAATCGTTGCAGGCGGCTTACTCGAAACATCATAAGTCACACGTGATACTTCAGCGATTTCATTCATAATGCGGTTCGATACTGTCTCGATCAAATCATATGGCAGATGCGCAAAGCGAGCCGTCATAAAGTCTACGGTCTCAACTGCACGTAGCGCGATTACCCATGCATAGCGGCGACCATCACCGACCACGCCGACAGATTTGATTGGTTGGAATACCGCAAAGGCTTGCGCGGTTTTGTCATACCAGCCTGAACGCTCAAGCTCCTGCATAAAGATAGCATCGGCAAGACGGAGGATATCAGCATATTCTTTTTTCACTTCGCCAAGGATTCTCACGCCTAGACCTGGCCCTGGGAACGGATGACGGTAAATCATCTTCTCTGGTAGGCCAAGCGTGATACCAAGTTTACGCACTTCATCTTTAAATAGATCGCGTAACGGCTCAACCAATTCAAACGCCAAGTCATCTGGCAAACCGCCAACGTTATGATGGCTCTTAATGACGTGTGCTTTACCTTGATGTGACTTAGCAGATTCGATCACGTCTGGGTAAATCGTACCCTGTGCTAAGAACTCAACAACTTTACCATCGCTCTGCTCGCTCACTTGACGCGCACTATCAGCGAATACGTCGATGAAGGTTTTACCAATGATTTTGCGTTTTTTCTCTGGATCAGACTCGCCTGCTAGCGCATCTAAGAACAAATCTTCGGCATCAACACGGATGACTTTTACGCCCATGTTTTCTGCAAAGATTTGCATCACTTGGTCGCCTTCATGCAGACGCAAGAGACCATTATCCACAAACACACAAGTCAGCTGATCGCCAATGGCTTTGTGCAATAGTGCTGCAACGACTGAGCTGTCCACGCCGCCCGATAGTCCGAGCAATACTTGCTTGTCACCGATTTGCTCTTTGAGCTGCGCAATACGCATATCAGCGATATTGTCTGGCGTCCACTCACCAGCACAATCGCAAATCTGATGGACAAAACGACCTAGCAGCGCTTGACCTTGTAGGGTGTGCGTCACTTCTGGGTGGAACTGTAGACCGTAGTATTGCTTGTCATCATTAGCCATAATCGCAATCGGGCAGCTTGGCGTACTAGCAATGATGTCAAAGCCTTCAGGCGCTTCGATGACTTTATCACCATGGCTCATCCAAACGTTTAGCTTGGCAGCCGCGCCGTCAGTCTTGCTGTCTTCGATACCGTCAGTCAGCTGCGAATGCCCATTTACTTCGATAGTCGCCGCACCAAACTCATGAATATCACTGGCATGAACTTGCCCGCCGAAACGATCTGCCATTGCTTGCATACCGTAGCAGATACCTAGTACTGGTACGCCTAGATCAAATACCGCGTCGTTAATACGTGGGCTATTTTCTGCGTGGACGCTCTCAGGGCCACCCGATAGGATGACGCCTTTTGCGCCAAAATCGATGATGCGCTGAGTGTCAATGTCATAAGGGAACATCTCACAAAACACCCCAGAATCGCGCACACGGCGAGCGATTAACTGGCTATATTGCGAGCCAAAATCGAGGATTAAGATGCGATCTTCTTTGATTGCAGGAGTGGCAGCAGCAGTGGTCATAAATCGATATCCATCAATAGATAAATTGGTGCCCTATTTTAACAAGTTTACGCCCTCTATTGGCTATTAGATGGTTAATTATTCGCGATTATTATTTGCGCATACCCTCAATTTGAATAATCACTCCCTAAGTAAGGATCAAAATAAGCAAAGAGTAGACAGCAAACCCAATTACGAGCAAACTATCTTCTTCTCTATTCATCAGCCATTTACTAGGTTTACTACGTAATATCACTCAAAGCTGAGTGCATACGATTTAACCCTTGTATCAATACTTCTTTAGGACAGGCCACATTTAGGCGCATCTTTAAATGCCCTTCTTTGCCATATTTAATGCCAGCGTTTAACTCAACTTTGGCGGCTCTAAGCGCATCATACAGCGCTTGATCGTCTTGGCTATATGCTGAGCAATCTACCCAAATTAGGTACGATGCTTCTGGGCGCATGATTTTAATATTATGCAAATGCTCATTTAAAAACTGCACGGTCAATTCAATATTGGCCTCGATATAATTAAGCGCCTGCTCTAGCCACTCACCGCCGTGCTCGTAAGCACTACGCATGGCTGTATACGCAAATAGGTTCAGCTCGTACTCATCATTTAACTGCTGCTGCTGACTGATTTTTTTGGTTAGTGCCTTATCTTTAGCGAATATCATAGAGCCTTTGATACCAGCGATGTTAAAGGTTTTGGTCATCGAAGTCAGGCTGACGACGTTGTGCTCATAGCCTTCTGCCAGCGTCAGATATGGCGTAAATGTATGACCAGTCAAGGTCAAATCTTGATGAATCTCGTCACTAACAATCGCCACGTTGTGCTTTTTACAAATCGCAAGTAGCGCTTCCAGCTCGTCCCTCGTCCATACACGCCCGCCAGGATTATGTGGATTGCACAGTAGATAAAGCTTAACCTCATGCTCGATGATTTTGGCTTCGATATCAGCCAAATCTAAATGATATTTACCTTCGACTTCCTTTAATGCAGAGAGCACAAGCTTGCGGCCATTTTGCTCAACCTTACTCATAAAGGGTGTATAAATAGGATCGTTGACCATTACCGCCTCGCCTACCTTGGTAAAGACATTCATCATCAGCGTTAGGCTTGGCACGACACCAGGGGAAAACAAGATATTCTGCTTCTCTAACTGCAATTCATAACGACTGCCATGCCAGTTAATAATCGAGTCGTATAAAGCATCAGTAGGCTTGGTATAACCCAAGATGCCATGCTGCATGACTTGCTCAACCGCACTTAATATCGGTGCGGCAGCCTTAAAATCCATATCCGCGACCCATAGCGCAATCGTGTCATCGGTATAGTGCCACTTAAGTGAGCCGGTATCGCGTCTGTCGATTATTTCATCAAAGTTATATTGCATTGCTACTCTTCTTATTTGGAATAATAATGGTTTGAAACGTCAAAAACACATCGCAATATGTGCACTATATTATCAATATACGCTACGCTATCTGCTCTAGTAGATTAAGGCGCATTCGATTTTTTACAAATAATTAAAGTGCTTTTAGACTTTAATTATCCATTTATCGGCTTAAATAACCGTCAAAGATATAAAGTGAACATTGTTTTAATAATGATTAAAAATTAATGCTACATTAAGGTTTCGGACTCTATCTATCATAAAGTTGTTTGTGCCAGAGTGCGCTGATGTTGCCATGATTATAATCTATCAACATCTACCCAAACTATCTAATAAGCCATCAAGGCTAACAAAAAGGAATGAAGAATGAAAATGGACTTGTTACCGAAATCAGTACTAAAGATTAGTGCCCTCACTTTTGCCATTGCTGCAACCGCTTCTTGCACTGCTATGGCAACAGGAACTGACCATCAGACTGCAAACGCAACTAGCAGCACCGCCATCACTCTTGGCAATGCTGCCACAACTAGCGGCACCAATGATACCGTTGCCATCGGTAGTCAGGCCAATGCAGGATTAAACTCAGCTACTGCGGTTGGCGGTCAAGCCAACGCTGCTGGTCTAGGCTCAACCTCTATCGGTTGGCAGTCAAAAGCCACTGCCGAACGTGCGCAAGCTTTTGGTCATCTAGCCAATGCAAGTGGTGTACGCTCTACCGCTGTCGGTGAGGCAGCTATGGCAGGTGGCAATAATGACACGGTTGCTGTCGGTAATAAAGCCAATGCAGGTCTCAACTCAGCCACTGCCGTAGGCGGTGAAGCCAATGCTGCTGGTCTAGGCTCAACGTCTATCGGCTGGCAGTCAAAAGCCACCGCTGAACGTGCACAAGCGTTTGGTCATCTAGCCAATGCAAGCGGTATGCGCTCTACCGCTGTCGGTGAAGCGGCTATGGCACAAGGCGCAACTTCGGTGGCGGTCGGTAATAAATCTATGGCAGGCGGCATGAACAGTATCGCTATCGGTAACGAGGCGAAAGCATCCAAAGACAACCAAGTCGTCCTAGGTAACGCTGGACAAGTGCAGTCGAGTACCGCAGCACAATCAGGTACGGTCAGAATCGTCACGATCGATGACAACGGCACTTTGGGTACTATGATGGTTGATTACTACAAGTCGGCTAAATAATCGTCAATCACAGCTTAGTTTCTAACGCTGGTACAGATGTAATTAGCTACACTCAATAAAATAAAAAAGACCTCGCAATTGCAAGGTCTTTTTTGGTTTGCTTGGTGGTATTTTGGAGTGCTGCGTTAGATTTTGTGGTTATCAGAGTTATTATAAAATTGGAGCTAATCCTGCCATTAGAGATTATCTCATGGCTAAAACGTACCTTAAAACTCATATTATATAGTGACGAATTTTAAATAATCATAAGTGGTTGATTACTACTCTGAATACCTGATAACTCATCAATACTCTTAACTAACTTTGCTTCATTTTCAGCAATAGCTTTTTTAAACTCTGGATAACTTGCAACATGTTGGGGAATGGATAGCTTAAATTTATGGATACTGCCACCAAAACCATTAAGCAATCCCATATTTAGCGCCAAGTCATCCTCTTCTGTAGGGGCAATATAACCTCCGATATCTGCTTTATACAAAAACAAGTATGACAGGACTTGATTAAGGTCATCTCTATCGATTTTATTATCTTTCATACGCTTATATTTAGCGTCTAAAATAATACGATTGTCTTTCACAAAGTCAGGATAACGACGGACGTTATTACCTGAAAATTTTTGAGCATAGACCTTGATACCACCTTGTCGGTTATTATTAGTGGGATGGTCATATCCGATAGGACGTAGTAGTGTGTTGAGGTACTCCTCCCATAACCACGCTCCATCAAACAAAATGCCGTGAGCCTTATCATCATTGTTAGCGTATTTCAAACCTTCATAACGTAAAATTTGCAGACAGATTTTTTGCAGGCCACTGTATTCCGTAAAGTAAGGATGTACAAAAGGCTTACGGTTAGTATTGATAATAGTATGCCGGTCACGTACATGATATGACGGAGTATGTTGGACAATCAGATTGACGAAATCAAGTGTTTCGCTGTCGCTATGCAACACATCTCTCAGATTGGGTTTTTGTTTGATAAACTCTATGGCGTGACGAATGAGCTGGGAAATTGGATTATCAAAACTATGCTCACGCACACTGTAGGCAACATTGCCTCGAAACGGCAGATTCTGTCGCAGATGGGCTTTGACATCGATAGCCCCTTTGAGACTACTGTCGTTATAGCTTTGCTTTTGATACTCTTTATACAGGCCTTGTGAGAGCGCTTTTTTAAGAAAATGAGGAAATAAATATACTAAAAAATCAAATAGGTTGGTTTGATTTCTACTGTGCTTTAAATCAAACAGGTTAATACACAATACTTTTTGCAGCATATAATGTAGAAAATAATCTTCTTCAATAGCCTCTTCTTGATTGGCTTGGTCATCACTACCTACAACAGATGCCCGAGCAAAACGGGACTGGATTTTCAACTGTGTACCTTTTACACCAATAAAGCCCATGACATTGCCTGTCTCTAAAACGGTCTGAGACTCACTAACATTTAATTCAAAGATTGGCTTACTGGCAATATCATCTTCGTTATCTTCAAAATGTGTGGGGAAAATCAATAAATTGGGGTGTGCGGTCACTAGCTCGCCAATATTTTTACTAGCGAGTAGTGATAAATCATCTATAATTTTATTAACGTTTGGCTCATTAGAGCCTAAAATTAATGAGGTATTATCCGTCGTTACGATCATCATCAAACCCTAACTGTAGATTATAGGCATCTTTTAATCCTTGAATCTGTTGCTCAGCATTAGGATAACCACGCAGATATTCAAAAAGTAGCGACTCTAAATGATATGTCCATAACTTATCAAAATCGCCATCATAGTTGGCAAGCTTTAGGAAGTAAGATGGGCCAACGTGATAAGCCGAATTCAATCCTTGCACAGATTCGATAGCCTTGTTCAAATCCATTAGGCGCTGTTCGGCTTCCTCTGCCCAATCATCAATTTGACCTTCCCACATAGATAGTCGATCTTCTGATTTAATTTCTTTCCATGCAAAACGGCGGCGCATAGCAAAATCAAAAGACTCAACGCTACGGTCGATATCATTCATTGTGCCGATAATATAGACGTTATCTGGTATATAAAAACCTTCTTTGAATACGTCTTCATCCGTTTGCAAATTGGCGTATTGAGTAGTGACTCTACCACTCTCCCCTCGATAGCCAGGGTCAATAGAGAAGAACAGCTCACCCAATACTTTAGAGATTTCAGCCCGATTAATCTCATCAAGGATAATAATGAATTTTTTATTCTGATTATCTGTATTGGTAAGGGTTAAGTCGTAGTTCTTTTTGATATATTCGCATACTGGAATCAGATAAGGCTTCCAGTTGAGCGCTTTGCCTGTTTCAAAGTAATTTTGTATCAACGATTTAGTTAATGTGATTTGTCTCTGTGTTTCACTTGATAAAACAGCTGTGATGTTTTCACGCGTGTTCACAATAATTGTGAATGGACTTCCTTGGCTAGGCGTCACTAAGTCTATAGCGCTTTCGGATATATCATCTATAAATCTTTGATAAACTTCTTCAAAATTATTTAACTGTTGATTATTTTGATATTTTCGTGCTTCTTTACAGAACTTTTTAAAGCTTCCATCTCGTAGCTCAAAACCAACTTTTCCGTCTTCATTTTGAATAGGTCGTAAGCCTTCTACAAAGTCGGTATAGTCATAAGAAGGGTGAAATTGAATAAGTTTATATTCTGCACCCCATGCCTCAGCCAACGTTTTAGCTAAATAGGTTTTACCTGTTCCAGGCGCACCTGTAAGAACAATGTTTTTGTTGGCTAGTAATAACTCGCTAATTTCTTGTAGCAAAGGATTAGTGATAGGTGGCTGATGATTTTGATTACTTGATTTTTCAGTCATATTTAATTCATTGGCGAGTTTAAAAATATTTTTATAGGCATTAAATAGATCGCCTTTTAGATCATTTATAATATTGTAGTATTCTACTAAATGCAGTTTTTGTTCATCATCTAACGCTACTATTCGACCAAATAAGTAATGCTCGTCTCTAACAGGATTTTGGAAGTCGTATTCATCCGTATTTAATGCAAAGTCTCTATTGGCAAGCTTGATCATCTCGTCACTGTCTTTCAAAGCAATGAAAGCATCTATATAAGGCTTGATATACTCTATCGGAGTCTTTTCTTCTTTGAATCTGACATACAGCGTATTAAACCCCAGTCCATAACCAATTCTATTGTCTGACAAGTAAATATGGTACTGAACTTCGGTACCAGCCCCTTCGTTAATTGCCCACTCTCTGTCTTCGCTATCATATTTGAACAGCAATTTAGAGTTAGTGATTCTTTGATTGCCTGTCAGCTCTTTTCTCGCTATAAGAAAGTCTCTTTTTAAATCACCAACGTCTTTGTTTATAAGACTGACTAAATGACCAATGCTATCTATTTTGATAGCATTGGCATTGATATAGTCGAGTTCCTTCATTGCTTCAACTAACTCGTCCCGTAGTTTCCATTCAAATAAGTTACCCGCTACCTTCTTGCCAAGCATTGTAACTAGCCAGTAGGTCTTATCTCCCTCCTCAGTAGTTATTTCAAACCTATTTAAACGCTCTTGAACAACTCTACTAAAATGTGTTACTAGAGCAGTAAGAGAGTTAGAATGTGTATGATATTTTTCTGCTAAATATTTACAGGTTGCCTTGTACTCAGGTTCTAAAAAAAAGATACTCAGTACATATTTATAGTTACTGGTCATAAAATTATCGTCAGATAATATCTCCAACCATTCATACTTAGTAACTTGCGATTTAGAATTATAATCATCACTTCTAACGACGACCTGCTCCATATTTATTCCTATAAATTAATAATTTTTTAGTATTTTTCCTAAAACTACCGCCCCTTAAACTCAGCCTCACGTCTCTCAACCATCGCTATCACACCTTCTTTCGCATCTTCTGAATGAAACAGCGGCGGCAGATAGCTATGGATATTGGCCAATGCCGTTGCTGCGCCATTACGGCTAGCATCTTGTGCTGACGACAATGCACCTCTCACACCCAAAGGCGCAGCTTTACATATCTCTTGCGCCAGCGTCAATGCTCGCTCGTACTCAGTCCCATTTGCTACTACTTCACTGACCAAATTCATCCTATCGGCCGTTTGCGCATCAAATGCTTTACCAGTGAGTAGATACGGCATGGCTTTTTGCCAGCCTGCTGCTGCGACAAACCGTACCGTCGCACCGCCAAATGGCATAATGCCTCGCTGGACTTCCATTTGAGCAAAGTTGCAGTTATCACTAGCGATGACCACATCACTATTTAGCATCAGCTCGATAGCTACCGTAAAGCAAGTACCTTTTACCGCGACGACCACGGGTTTGGTACGTAGTTTCCCGCTAATGCCCCATGGGTCGATTTGATCATCATTAAACTCAAACACGCCATCGTTTAGCTTGTCTTGTAGCTCTACCAAATCTAGCCCAGCAGTGAAGTGATCTCCATGGGCAAATATTAATGCACAGCGTAAGTTGTCGTCTTGCTCGTAGCGAGTCATGGCGTCAGACAGTTGGGCAATCATATGACTGTCAAAGGCGTTGCGTTTGTTGGCACGGTTTAGCCCGACAAGGCAAACATGGCCTTGTGTGTTATAAGTGATGCGGTTCTCTGTGGCGTTACTATCCGTAGTCATGGTTCCATCCTTGTTAAAGTAATCATTGGCATATAATGAGTGGTTATATGATCAATTCTCAATAATTTATCGGTAGAGATTGAGTGAGAAGTCACCTTTAATATAGACACCCTTGTTCTATAACACAAGCAATAGAGATGACTCGCATAGTGCAAAAATCGATAAAAGTTGACCTCATTTGCGATAAGTGCAACTATGATGCAGGTCTAGGTATTGTTTAGAGTATTTTATGGAATTTTGGCACGGCTTTTTACTCATCACCAGCGTTCATCTATTGGCTGCAGCCTCACCTGGTCCTGATTTTGTCTTAGTCTCACAGCAGACGTTGGCAAAAGGTCGACGCACTGGTTTGATCTGTAGTTTCGGTATTACCTTGGGTCTTGCCGTCCATATTATCTATTCTGTATTAGGACTGGCGACTGTCATTGCTCATTCACAGCCTTTATTGACTACTATTAAATGGTTAGGTGGCGGCTATCTAATTTACTTAGGTTGGCAAGGTATCCAAGCTAAGCCTAAAAAACCAGCGGATTTAGACACAGCTCATATTTTTGAAAAAACACATGCTTTAGAAAAAGCAGAACCACAAGTAAGTTCAAGTGCTCACGTTCCACAAGATACGCTCACTAGTCAAACTATACCTACAACCAAAGAAACCACTATCGAAAAATCGCCTAGCAATAACGAATCAACGTTTGCCACCATGCGCCGTGGCTTTTTTTGTAATGTATTCAATCCAAAAGCGCCCGTGTATTTTGTGGCGATATTCACACTCGTATTGTCACCTGACATACCGCTGTGGCAATTGGCTATTTATGGCGTATGGATGATGGTGTTACAGATGGCGTGGTTTAGTACGGTCGTCATGCTACTCTCTATCCCTGCGGTACATCGACGCTTCCAAAGGTTTGAGCATTGGATCGACCGCGTATTGGGTACTGCGATGATCGTATTAGGGCTTAACTTGATATTGCGTCACCGATAAGCGACCGATAAAGCGCGGATAAACAATTAGCAACCTGCGAAATCTGCTACACTGGTTACTTATATCCATATATCGTAGCCTGACATTATGACAAGTAAGCCCATGACCCGTAACCCTGCAAATAGTAAACACAGAAACAGATCTCCTGCGACCGCGAAAAAACTCGGTCAGCTGCACCCACGCAACCCGCACCAAGGTCGTTATGACTTTGCGGTATTGACTCGTGCCTTACCCGAGCTTGCTGACCATACCATTACCAACCCTAAAGGTGAGTCGACGATTAACTTCTCGGATCATCAGGCTGTTCGCGTGTTAAATAAAGCACTGTTAGCGAACTATTACGGGGTTAAATTCTGGGACATTCCTGAAGGCTATCTATGCCCGCCTATTCCTGGACGTGCCGATTATATTCACTACATCGCAGATTTATTGGCGCAAACCACTCACGTAAACGCTGATAACACACCGCCAACGGGTAAAGAAATTCATGCTCTTGATATCGGTACTGGTGCCAGTGCTATCTATCCTATCGTTGGTAGTCAGAGCTATGGCTGGCGCTTTACAGCAAGCGACATTGACCCCATCTCTGTCAATACCGCAGCGCTGATTTGTGAAGCCAATCCAAAGCTAAAGAGTGCGGTCAAGGTAAAGCTACAGCCTGAGCCTAAATTTATCTTTAAAAACATCATTGGTCGTCAAGATTATTTTGACGTCGTGGTTTGTAACCCTCCGTTTCATGCTTCATTAGAAGAAGCGATGGAAGCCAATAGCCGCAAGCAGCACAATTTGCAGCGCCATCGTGGTAAAAATGAAAGCGAGCAAATCAGCCGTAGCTCAACCAAATCAGGCAACGCTGCGCAAAACCTAAACTTTGGCGGTCAGCACAAAGAGCTATGGAGTGAAGGTGGCGAGATTGCCTTCCTGACCAAGATGGCAAAAGAAAGTCAGAGCTTTGCAGAACACGTTGGTTGGTTCACAACCTTAGTATCAAAATCTGAAAACGTTAAGCCATTGCAATTATTATTAAAGCAGCTAAACGTCGCTCAAATGCGTATCATCGAAATGAGCCAAGGTCAAAAAAGCACTCGCGTACTAGCTTGGCGCTTTGACAGTGACGAAGAGTAACCACTAAGCAAAACTACTAACTTGAGTTTCACGTGAAACAAAAAAGCACCGTTTTGATATTCAAAGCGGTGCTTTTGTATAAATACTCAGTAAAAAACTAAATTAGCTAAAAAAACATTACTTTTAGACCAATCGCAATAAGCACGATACCGCCCAATGCTTCAGCTTTATCTTCTAGCCATGTGCCTGAGCGACGTCCCAAATAGACCCCGAGCCAGCCAAATATAGCGGTTACTATAGCGATAATAAAGCAAGCTAACCACGCGTTCAGTGCCAATAAATTCAGCGTAAACCCTGCTGCCATTGCATCAATACTGGTTGCAACCGCTAACGTAAACATAGTGCGATGATTGATATGTCCATGCTTACTCGTGGCTATTACTGTGTCGCTACCAGTGTTAATAGCAACATCATTGACGTCCAGATCATCACTGTCATCATCCGACTCATCAGCAGTAAACACTTCGTAAAGCATTTTCCCACCTAGAGCAATCAAAATAGTGCCGCCAATCCAAGGTGCAGCAGCGGCCAACCAACCCAACATTGCCGCACCCAATAAATATCCGATAAGCGGCATGACACCTTGAGCAATACCAAAGTAAAGCGCAGCATAGATAGCCAAGCGCAGTACATATTGATGACTGTATTTTTGAGCCTTAGCACCCAACCCTATCGACACTGCAAACGCATCCATCGCTAAAGCAATAGCGAGTAAAATTACTTCAACCATTTGATTCCCACAAATTATAATTATTAGGTAATAGAAACGCTAACAAATGAGTTTCACGTGAAACAAAAATACCGCCTTGAATATCAAAGCGGTATTTTTATAAATTGTCAGTAACCAGTTTCAAATTTAGATATCTAAGTTCGATACTGTTAGCGCATTCTCTTCAATGAAGATACGACGCGGTTCAACGTGATCACCCATCAAGCAAGTAAACATATGGTCAGCGGCGATAGCATCTTCGATAGTGACGCGTAGCATACGACGATTTTCAGGATCCATCGTTGTATCCCATAGCTGATCAGCGTTCATCTCGCCTAGCCCTTTGTAACGCTGGATAGCTAAACCACGACGCGCATCCAGCATCATTTGTTGCCATAGGTAATCGAAGTCGCGTACTGGGATGTCTTTAGTCGTTCCCGCAGACGCTTCACGGCGGATAAAGGCATCGCTCTCAAGCAACGTATTCCATTCGCTTGATAAACGTAGCAACTTGCTATACTCACCAGAGTTGATGAAGCTAGCATCTAGCAGATAATGATGCGCCAGTTGATGCACGTATACTGTGACGCGTGGTAGCCACTGTGCCTTGGTAGATAAAGCCTCACTATCTGACGCTTCGCCTTCCTCAGTACCTACTACTGGCGTCATACCCAATAGATCTGCTGCGGCTGCGTCCATATTTTTTGGCTGCGGCGCGTGGATATTAACCAATTCAATCTCAGGGCTTAGATCGCTACCGAAGTGATCTAGCTTAGTCTGCATCGCTGCTTTCCAATCCTGCATGGCAGACTCATCATAAGTCATGTCAGTATTAAGTTTTGGCGTATGCGTCAATGCGTCCAAAATCACCGCTGGGAAACGAATCTGCAGACGTGCTTTGATCAACTGAGTTTGGTTATAGTCATTAAGCAGTGTCTCAAGTGCTTGACCAGTAATCGCAGGCGCATCGGCACTGATATGTAGCTTGGTATTATCAATCGTTGAAGACAATAGATACGCTTTAAGCGCTTCATCATCTTTTAGGTATAACTCTTGACGACCTTTTTTCACTTTGTATAGCGGTGGCTGAGCAATATATACATAACCACGCTCGATCAATTCAGGTGTTTGACGGAAGAAGAACGTCAATAACAACGTACGAATATGCGATCCATCAACATCGGCATCGGTCATGATGATGATTTTGTGGTAGCGTACTTTGTCAGGATTATACTCATCAGGACCAATACCACAACCTAATGCCGTAATCAGGTTACCCACTTCAGCAGATGATAACATCTTGTCAAAACGAGCACGCTCGACGTTTAGAATCTTACCTTTTAGTGGCAAGATTGCTTGCGTTTTACGGCTACGACCTTGTTTAGCTGACCCACCTGCAGAGTCACCCTCCACAATGTATAGTTCAGATAATACTGGATCTTTTTCTTGGCAATCAGCCAACTTGCCAGGCAGACCTGCAATATCCAAAGTGGTCTTGCGACGTGTCATTTCACGTGCTTTACGAGCCGCATCACGTGCACGCGCTGCTTCCATAATTTTATTAGCAATGGCTTTACCAGCACTTGGATTTTCTAATAGATAATCGTTAAATTTATCGTGCATCGCAGATTCGACAGCAGATTTTACTTCGCTTGATACTAGCTTATCTTTCGTCTGGCTTGAGAACTTTGGATCTGGTACTTTAACAGAGACGATTGCCGTTAAACCTTCACGAGCATCATCACCAGTTGCAGCTACTTTTTCCTTCTTAAACAAGTTCTCGCGATCCATATAGCTATTTAAGCCACGTGTCAGTGCTGATCTGAAACCTGATAAGTGAGTACCACCATCTTTTTGCGGGATATTGTTGGTAAAACATAGCACTTTTTCGTTATATGTATCTGACCACTGTAGCGCAACTTCTACGCTGATACCGTCATCTTGCTGACTGGTAAAATGGAATACTTCATTGATACCGTCTTTACCAGCATTGATGTAACTAACAAACTCTAGCAAGCCACCTTTATGCTCAAACTCATGGCGCTTATCAATACGCTCATCAGTCAAAACAATACGCACACCAGAGTTCAAAAATGACAGCTCACGTAAGCGTTTTGCCAAGATATCGTACTCAAAAATCGTACCAGTGAACACATCACTACTAGGATAAAAACGGATTTGTGTGCCCGTCTGATCGGTGGCTTCCATCTGTTGGATATCGCTATCAGGTACACCATCAGTATAAGTTTGATGATAATGATAGCCTTCGCGCCAGATATTCATCTCAAGTTTTTGAGATAGAGCATTAACTACTGATACCCCCACACCGTGCAAGCCACCTGACACTTTATAGCTATTGTCATCGAACTTACCACCTGCATGCAAGACCGTCATAATAACCTGCGCCGCTGATACACCCTCTTCTGGATGAATATCAACAGGCACACCGCGACCGTTATCCATCACACTGACAGATTCATCTTCGTGAATAACGATATCAATCTGATCACAGTGACCAGCAAGCGCCTCATCGATAGAGTTATCCACTACCTCAAAGACCATATGATGCAAGCCTGTGCCATCATCGGTATCGCCGATATACATACCAGGACGCACACGTACGGCCTCTAACCCACGCAATACGCGAATATCTTTAGAACTATAATCAGAAGGCAATACTTCTGAAACTACAGTAGGCACGGTGGCTTCAGTAGCACTGTCGTCTATCAATTGCTCGTGGTCAATAGGTAATGAATCACTCATGTACATTCCTTAATCTAGCCATAATCAGCCATTTACGATTAGCGCACTTATAAAAAGTCCGCTACATAGTGGCATCTTAGAATTAACGTCTATTATTCATAATCTAAAGTGCATATGAGCAGCTAAACCACTAACCACCGGTAGCCTCAAAAAAGGCCGCACAGAGATAAAATTAGTAAATTATTTATTAGTAATAGTCTTTGTTTTTCTAACCTTTGTTAAAACTATTGAAATAAATAAAATACAAATTTATCAAACATTTATGAATAATTGAAAAATAGAAATCTTTTCTATGATGCTATCAAATAAATTGCTGAGCACAGGACAAAAATAAAGGGTTATTTTAACATTTTTTTGCTTCTAAGTCACTGTTTACTGAGAGTTTTACGGTCTGTGAAAGGTCGTCTTAACATAGTAACTGTCAGGACAGATAGTAGTGGCTAGTGTATTGAATAATGAGAAGTTAAAGTAGATGGGTAATCATCAAAAGTATAAGCAGAAGAATGAAATATTAGTTAGTAAATGAGATTTTTCCTTGTTTCACGTGAAACGTATTTGGTTGTGACCAAAGTTCATTAACTAAAGGTAAAATATCGTCTGTTAGACTGGTCATAAATACTTGGCAAGGGAGTTGAGCTAGGGTCGATAGCAGTATTTCTATAGCTCTATCATCTAGTTCTGCAGTGATATCATCTAGAAGCACAACAGGGGTTGCTTTCGATGATAAATCATCATTGAGTGAGTCACTGCTCTCTTTATCGTTTAGCAACAGTGGTAGCTGCGATAGGCGCAGTGCAGTAATGAGCAGTTTCTTTTCACCGCGAGACAATACATTTGCTGCCTGCTCTTTTAAAGTCGGTAATTTGGTTTGGATACTATTTGCTGAAGCTGCTGTTCTGTGATCTGTCGTTTGATCGTTTACAGACTCATTAGAACGCCAATGCACATGAATATCAGCACGATGATTGCCTATACGAGTATATCCCAATTGCAAATCCTGCTCTAACCGCTCATTAAGCTGCACATCTAGCGCGACACTGGTGTCATAACCAGCGTTATAGCTTAGGCTCAGTTGCTCAGCGTAAGAAGGCAATAGCTGTAAAATACTCTTGGCAAAATAAGGCTGCCATTCAGTAAATACTTGCTCGCGATAATGATGAATCAAAGCAGCATGGTTACTCAACCCTTTATCCCATGATTTCAGCTCAGAAAGCTGTACTTGGGTTAAATGACGAGTCCTCTTTAGCAAACTATTGCGCTGTTTCAGTAGGCGTTGATAAGCCATCCATTGTGGATGAAACCCTTGTTTCATGTGAAACACTAGCCAATCTAGCAGCTGTCGACGGCTCGCACTTCCCTGCTCCAACATATCCATCGTCGATGGATCTATCAGCAATGTAGGTAGCTGCTCTGTCAAGATACTTTGGTTATAAACAGTGGTTTGATTGAGGCGTAAGATGGTCGTAGCATCTGCTTGCTTTTGAATAGCTAAAGTACGACTATCATTGAGCTTAGCATGAACAGTCGTGTTATTTTGATGATGTTGGATATAACGTTTAGGCTGGTGATGACGAAAGCTCTTACCTCTTGATAACAAGAATATAGCTTCAAGCAACGAGGTTTTACCACTGCCATTTGCACCGATAATGATGTTGCAGGCAGCAGGCTCTAAACTAATTTGAGTAAGGTTTCTAAGATGGGATATTTGTAGACGTTCAATCATAGTATCGATAGCCGCCCATTAAAGCCTACTTATTTAGCAGTCAAAAGTTTATTAAAAATCAATACTGAGTATTGAAAACAAAACCCTTTGAAACATACTAGTTCTATTCAATTTTGTTTATTTCCAAAGAAAAACTCACTATATACGCATTGGCATAATGACATACTGATGGAATTCATCATTTAGTTGATTGACCAATACAGAGGCATTCGATTGACTCATATGCATTTGCAAATCGCCTTGGATGACGCCTAATACATCTTGCAGATAAGCAGCATTAAATGACAACTCCATTGGCTCACCTTGATACTTAGCTTGTATCATCTCGACTGCTTCATCCTGCTCAGCATTATTAGCACGTACTTCTACCATACCATCGCTAGCAAAATTAAAAATCACACCACGAGATTTTTCATTACTCAAGATGGCAACACGACGTAGAACATCTGTCATTTTTTCCTGACTGAATAAAGCCAGCTTGTCAGTATTGCTTGGCATCACACGGCGATAATCAGGGAACTTACCATCAATTAAACGTGCGGTAAATGTTACCATTAGATCTTGGCTGACCTGCCCTGCACTATCTACATCACCAAATGGCAAACTTACTTGTAAAAACTCTCGACCGAAGCTCAGAGTAACTGCGTTGTCCTGATCACCCAACATTTTACCAAGCTCAGAAGCCAAACGCTCAAGTTCGATCACTGCCTTACGTGGCAAGATAGCCTGCATATTGAGATCTGCGCTTACATTGATCACACTACGGGCTAATGCCAATCTATGGCCATCTGTTGCTACCGTTGTCAGTTGCTGCTGTGAAACGTCAAAGAGCATACCTGTTAAGTAGTAGCGTACATCTTGAATCGCCATTGCAAACTGCGTTTTATGAATCAAATCTGTCAGACGATTACGGCTAATGGTCAGAGGTGTGATATTTTCAGGGTTACCCAAGCTCGGATAGTCTTCGCTTGGCAATGTTCCTAATGTAAAACGACTCTTACCACTAGTTAACAAGCAACGCTCATTTACCTGAGTTGCTAGATTAACTTGCGCCTGCGCTGGTAGCGATTTACAAATATCTTTTAGCTTGGTTGCAGGAAGCGTCGTTGTACCTGCTTCAACACAAGCACCAGCAGGCAATTTCAATGTCGATGTCAGCTCTACCTCTAAATCTGACGCTGTTAAGATAAGCTCGGAGTCTGATAGCTGTAGCTTCATATTACCCAATATAACCATATTGTGGCGTTTATCAGCGGCTTTGGCGATCAAGTTGATAGCTTTTAGTAACGATTCTCGATTGATCGATAATTGCATGCTTAGTTACTCTTATTTGAATGATTCTTTTATAAAAATTTGTCGTAATGACTTAATAATACCTTGTCTGCTGACGATAATCTACAAAGCATCTGTGGACTTATATTTTCGATATTATAAACCATCTGTATCTACTAGAATACAACGATATCTAGCGCTTTTATCCTGCCTGTAACATCAGAGCTAGGGTTTTATAATCCTTATCAAATGCAGGATCTGCTGCTCTCAACTCATTTACTTTATCACAAGCATGCATCACCGTCGTATGGTCGCGTCCACCGAACGACTGACCAATTTCAGGGAAGCTATCGCCTGTTAATTCACGCGACAAAGCCATCGCTATTTGACGTGGTCTTGCAATACTACGCGTACGTTTGCGCCCCATAATATCTTTGACCGTGACATCATAGTACTCAGCCACTACCTTACGGATGTTATCCATATTCACTGCCTGCACACGCATCGCAACGATGTCTTTTAGTGCGTATTGCACCATCTCAAGGGTAATCTGTGCCCCTGTTAAGTTAGCATTGGCAAACACCTGATTTAGGGCACCTTCTAAACGTCTGACATTAGACACCACATTTTGCGCAATGAATAGCGCACATTCCTTTGGTAATACCATACCGTAGGAGGCTGCTTTTTTCTGCAGAATTTGTACTCGAGTATCAATCTCAGGAGGATCAACAGCGACTGTTAACCCCCAAGAAAACCGTGATCTAAATCGTTCATCAAATTCTGTCATTTGGGAGGGATGTCGATCAGAGGCTAAAATAAGTTGTTTATCACCACTAGTAAAATCTGCAAATAATGTTAGAAACTCATTACTACTTTTAGTCTTTCCTGCCAATACATGAATATCATCTACAATTAACAAATCTACTTTTTTTATTTTCTTTTTAAAATCTTCTATTTTATTATTTCTTAAGGAATAAACTAATTGATTTATAAATTTTTCAGAAGTGAAATAATAAAAACTTTGATTATTTTTTAAATAGCGATGAGCTACAGAATGCATTAAATGGGTTTTTCCCAATCCAGAAGGGCCGTATATAAATAAAGGATTATGACGATTTTTCGATTGGCGCTTACCAAGTTCATAACAAGCCTTGTAAGCCAAGTTATTGGACTTACCTGTAACAAAGGTTTCAAAAGTAAATTCGGGGTTCAGGTAGCTTAATGATTTTGTATCAGCAGACTCAACTGGCTCATTATGACGCATGTTCGCGTCGATATCTGCTTTTGCGTTGTTATGATGAATAGATTCAAATTTATGTTCGAATGGGGTAGGGGAGACCTCGTCTTCTATAAACAAAGAACCTGATTGACTATTATCTTCTGCATTGCGGCCAGCATTATCAACACGTACGACGACCTCTTCAATACTACCTTGACTGTGTTTGGTCACCAACTGCTGAATATCTTGAAGATGATTCTTCTTGATATACGTCACAAAATAATCATTGGGAGCAAGAATAATCAAAGTTTGCGCTTCTTGATGAGCTGACAGAGGTCTCAGCCACATAGTAAACACGTTGTCTTTGACGTTGTAACGCAAATCGTTTAGACATTTATCCCAAATATTTGCTGTGTCTATCATGAAAAGTACTGACCTTGTGATCTGAAATAATAGTTATTTTTTAGCAATATAACTTGCTACCTAAGCCTCGATATTACACGTAACAACTAACCAAAGAGTTCGTACTAGCACCCTATACGAAGGTGTATATCAAGTAGCGCCTAATTTAACACAGATACCCTGTGGATAAAACCTCGTTTTTTTGTGGATAAGACTGTGGATAATTTTGTGTATAACTTTTATAAGTTAGTTATCCATATTTAACCCACAGTTTATCCACAGGCTTACCCATAGTCTAGTAATTTGATAATAAAAAGGAAAATGGACTTAACCACAGATAATCATGGTCCCAATAATAACAATACTATATTTATATTAATTAATTATTATTATAGTATTTCAGTCTAGCTGTGGATAACCTTGTAAATTATAGAATATATAACTATAAAATTTGATTACTAGAAATAAGTTTTTAAGGAAATATCTCTACTAAGTTCGTATGAGGTATTTCCTATTTAGGGACAAAGCAAATTAGTTTATTGACCAAAACTATACTGAATGGTATAATCCTCCGTTATTACGAATTTAGTCCATTATTTTGATAGGTGAGTTATGAAACGTACATTCCAACCAAGCGTGATCAAGCGTAAACGTACTCACGGTTTCCGTGCTCGTATGGCAACTAAAAAAGGCCGTCAGGTCTTAGCTCGTCGCCGCGCTAAAGGACGTCATCGCCTTACTGTATAATCAGTAGATTGCGATAAGCATGGCTAATAGTGCTTGTTGTGTTCTTATTGTTTATAGATTGCGATAGTCAATCATCACAACTGATACTTAGCCATATATTAAAAGCGCCTACATCGGCGCTTTTTTTGTCTCTATAATTTGTTATTATTTCTCCTATCGTTATTCTACTAGGTTGTACTATGTCCAATACTCTATCAGATACACCTGCAGCTAGTTTCACTAAACAGCAACGCCTGCTTACTCCTGCAGCCTTTCGTGAGGTATTTGACGCACCTGAGCGCAAGATTCATCAGAGTCATTTAATGGCTTTTGTACGTGCTAACGAGCATGCACAGCCGCGAGTCGGTATGGCTATTACCAAGCGTAAAGTCCCTACTGCTGTCGCTCGTAATCTAATCAAAAGATATGTGCGTGAAGAGTTCCGTACCAAAGCTTTTAAAATGGAAAATAAAGATATTGTTTTTATTGTCAAAAAATCTATTAAAGATATAGATAATGAAGAATTAAAAAATCAAATAATTAATATCTTTAAAAAAATAGAAAAAAAATAAAATGAATATTTTATTAAAAATAAAAAATATAAATAAATTTTTCTATAAAGTATTTTTTGATTTTATTGTTTTTTATCAAAAAATAGTTAGTCCTGTAATACCTGCTCGTTGTCGCTATTATCCGACATGCTCAAATTATGGCAAACAAGCTTTAACATGGCATGGTGCCTGTAAGGGTGGTTGGTTGTTGTTAAAACGTCTTAGTAGGTGTCACCCTTTAGGTGGGCACGGTATAGACTTTGTACCCTTACCCTTAGCTTCCTATAGTTATCAATATATATCTTTTAGTGATGTACTAAATATCAACCTTCAGGGTTTGGGTGTCTATCGAGACAATACTAGCTATGTTTCACAGCTTAATTATTTGATGAAATCAACATAAAGTTGACCTCTTTAGTCTCAGATAGATACTCTGTTGAGTTACCCACAAGTTATCCACACTCTTGGTATCATTTGAGACAGATTTTTAGTAAAATGATGCACATTTTATGTAAATGACTACTAATTCAGTTGCAATGTGACAGGACAGCTGTGTAGGTCAGTCATGACACATGCCCTAATTTTTCATTCCCTAATTTTTTAATCTAGGAAAGGTTTATGCAAAAGATATTTCGGGTGATGATCATCATTGCGATGCTAATTACCGCTTATCTGCTGATTTTGGCATGGCGAGATGATTATGCCGATGCTCCAGCTGTAGATGCGGTGCCAGAAACTACGAGTTCGGTAGGTGCTGACATTCCTTCTACTACTGGTGCAGCAGGTGATATCCCGGTACAGACATTACCTGTGGATAACAGTGCTGTGACAGCGACGCCTGCGAAAAACGCTGGTCTAATCACGGTAACAACTGATCGCTATGATATAAAAATCAATCCAGAAGGTGGTGATATTGTTTATGCTGCGCTAAAGCAGTATGACGCAACGCTCGATAGCGATAAGCCTTTCGTATTGTTAGAAAACAATAGTAACCGTGTGTATGTGGCTCAATCTGGACTTATTGGTCAGAACGGTATTGATACAGCAGAAGGTAGAGCGACTTATAGCCATACTGCTAACAATTATGTGATGGAAGATGGACAGCAAACGTTGTCAGTGCCGCTTACTTACAAAAAAGACGGCGTGACGATCACCAAGACTTTCACTTTCACTGAAAATAAATATCCAATCGATATTAGTTATCAGATCCAAAACGCGTCTACCAATGCTTGGCAAGGTCAGATGTTTGCGCAATTAAAGCGTGATGATAGTAAAGACCCTGGTATGTCTGATAAAGGCGCGCTGAGCATGGCGACTTATCTAGGCGGCGCTTGGGGTACACCAGATGATCCTTATAATAAGCTGAAATTTGGCGACTTTAGTGATGGTGAGTTGACGACGACTAGCGATAAAGGCTGGGTTGGTATCGTACAGCATTACTTTGTATCTGCTTGGACACCTGAAAATTTCACTGGCAAATTCTTTACACGTGAAACAGGTAGTGATTACTTTATTGGCTTCAATAGTCAACCAGTGAACGTAGCACCAAACAAACAAGTTACTTTAAATGCAACACTGTATGCAGGTCCAAAAGTTCAGTCTGAGCTAAAAGACGTTGCGGTAGGCCTTAACAAAACAGTTGATTATGGTCTGCTGTGGCCAATATCAAAGGTCTTATTTGCTATCTTGGAAGGTGTGCATAAGGTTGTTGGTAACTGGGGGTGGTCAATTATTTTACTGACTATCTTAGTAAAAATTGCCTTGATGTGGTTCTCTAATAAGAGCTACTACTCGATGGCTAAAATGCGTGCCATTGCACCAAGACTTAAAGTGCTTAAAGAAGAGCATGGCGATGATCGGATGAAAATGTCGCAAGAAATGATGGCGATATACAAAGAAGAAAAAGTCAATCCGATGGCAGGTTGTCTACCAATCTTGATGCAGATGCCTATTTTCTTAGCTTTATATTGGGTGTTGGTAGAGAGTGTTGAGCTGCGTCATGCACCATGGATTTTGTGGATTCAAGATCTATCAGCGATGGACCCATGGTTTATCTTACCATTGCTAATGGGTGCGTCGATGTTTGTACAGCAGCAGTTGAACCCGCAGCCAGCAGATCCGATGCAAGCAAAAGTCATGAAGTTCTTGCCGATTATCTTTACTGCGTTCATGTTGTTCTTCCCAGCAGGTTTGGTTTTATATTGGACAGTCAACAACTTGTTTAGTATGACTCAGCAATATATCGTTAATAAGAAAGTCGATGAAGAGCAGAAGCGTCGTACGGTAAAAGTAGTCGATTAATTAGTTCTTTTTTAGAAATATAAAAAACCATCGCGCAAGCGGTGGTTTTTTTATAGGTGGTGTATAAGTGGTAAATGTTATCCACAGCTTATCAACATTATCCATAGTTTATAAATATTAAAACGAAAATATGTCTGATGCGGCTACCTTTCAAAGTTTGCTTTGTCAGTATGAGTCCAGACGTCTATAATGGAGCTTTTAAACATTGAGAGTCATTGTGGATTCCTTAGAGACAGCATTAGCCGTACCTAATTCTTCTGAAAAGTCTAATACATCTGGATTGGCTACAATTGCTGCGATTGCAACGCCGCTCGGGCGAGGGGGTGTGGGTGTCATACGTCTATCAGGCAGCCGTGCTTACGATATGGCATGTGCTTTAACAGGTAAGTCTGCTTTTACGCCGCGGATGGCCAGCTTTTGTCGTTTTTATCAAGCTGATGGCACTGTCATCGATGAGGGATTGGTCTTGTTTTTCAAAGGTCCGCATTCATTCACAGGTGAGGACGTTATTGAGCTACAAGGGCATGGTGGTGTTATTTTGCAAAACCAGTTGCTTGCACGAGTTTTTGAGCTAGGTGCCAAGCAAGCGAGTGCAGGAGAGTTCTCTTACCGTGCCTTTGATAACGATAAATTGGACTTGGTACAGGCCGAAGCGATCGCTGATGCGATTGATGCGACTAGTGCTGCCGCGGCCAGTAGTGCGATTCGTTCTCTAAGCGGTGAGTTTTCACAAAAAATTAACCAGCTACTAGAACAACTCATTCACCTTCGTTTACATGTCGAAGCAGCGATTGATTTCCCTGATGAAGAGGATGTGGACTTTTTGTCTGATGGCGTCATACAAAGCAAACTTGAGCAGACGCAAGATAAGATACAACAAGTTTTATCAACGGCAAAGCAAGGTCAGCTTTTGCGCGATGGTATCCATGTCGTGCTAGCAGGTAGGCCAAACGCAGGTAAATCTAGCTTGCTCAACCGTCTTGCAGGACAAGAGCGTGCTATCGTGACTGATGTCGCTGGTACTACACGTGATACGCTGCAAGAGACAGTTGTGCTCAATGGTTTGACACTACATCTGACCGACACAGCAGGCCTACGCGAGACAGAAGACACTGTGGAACGTATCGGAATTGAGCGTGCCCGTACTGCCATCACGCAAGCTGATATGCTACTGATGGTCTACGATGTGACTCGCGATGTTGAAGAAGAAAGTACACCGTTACAGCTTGCTGAACAGTTATTTGGTGAGTTACCAGAAGCTAAACGCTTACTAATCATTGCTAATAAAAGCGACTTATTGAGCAATAATGATAGAGAAGAAAGTGCTGCTAAGACTCAAGCTGAGATCAAGAAAAGAGGTTATCAGCAAGTCAATGTTTCATGTGAAACAGGTATTGGTATTGATGATTTAGTTGAAGCACTATGTGAGAAAGTAGGCTTTCATCCACCAGAAAACAGTTTAATTGCTCGTACCAGACATTTAGACGCGCTTAGACGGACAGCTAATTTCTTGGCAGAAGCACATGAACAATTAACCGTATTTGAAGCAGGTGAGTTGGTTGCTGATAGTTTACGTCAGGCCCAACAGAGCTTGGGTGAAATCACAGGTGAGTTTAGTGCTGATGACTTATTGGGTAAGATATTCGGCAGCTTTTGTATTGGTAAATAACTGATAAACGGTATTCTTTATTTTTTAATAAAATTAGCTATTTTGGAAATACTGCTCTTATTCTCAATCGTAAAATAAGGAAATGCTATGCACTGTCCGTACTGTAATGCGTCAGAGACCAAGGTTATTGACTCACGTCTTGCTGCGGAAGGTGCACAAGTGCGTCGACGCCGTTCGTGTAACAGCTGCCAAGAACGTTTTACGACTTTTGAGATGGTAGAAGTTGTCATGCCAAGGATTATCAAATCAAGCAACAAGATTGAACCTTATGACAATGAAAAGCTGCGCCGTTCTATTTTACTACCTTTACAAAAGCGTCCTATCACTATCGATGAACAAGAGGCGATGATTAGTCGTATTGAAAAGCGTGTTAGGCAGATGGGTGAGCGAGAAATCAGTAGTAAAGTCTTGGGTGAAATCATCATGAGTGAACTCAAAACTTTGGATGATGTCGCCTATGTACGCTTTGCTAGCGTGTATCGCGACTTTCAAGATATCGATGCATTCCATCAAGAAATTGCCAATATTCGTCCAAATGAGAAGTAAGTGAAGCAAGCTTTTAAGTAATCCTTAGTTGATAAGTAATTTCTAATTACCAATCAGCTTTCAAACCTTATTTTCTTATATAGAACCCTTAATCATTTATTAAGCCTAGCCTTATGTCTACTCAAAGCCATGCTCAAGATGCTCAAGACCGCTACTTTATGATGCTTGCTATCGAACAAGCGAAGCGCGGTTTGTATACTACTAGACCGAATCCTGCAGTGGGCTGCGTTATTGTTCAGGCAGAGCAGATTGTTGGTCAAGGGTTTCACCCTAAAGCTGGTGAGCCACATGCAGAAGTGTTTGCGCTGAAAGAGGCTGGTACACAGGCAGCAGGGGCAACTGCTTACGTTACATTAGAGCCATGTAGTCATACGGGACGTACGCCGCCATGTGCATTGGCGCTTGTTGCCGCTAAGGTAAAGCGCGTTGTGATTGCAGGTCTGGATCCAAATCCGCAGGTCGCAGGTCGCGGTGTGAAACTATTAGAGCAAGCTGGTATTGAGGTAACGGTCGGTGTCCTGACAGAGCAGGCAGAGGCACTAAACCGTGGGTTTCTAAAAGCTATGCGCACTCAGATGCCCTATGTACGATTGAAAATAGCGACCAGTTTAGACGGCCGTACAGCGATGGCATCTGGTGAATCAAAGTGGATTACCTCGACAGCTGCTCGCGAAGATGTACAAAAACTACGAGCACAAAGTGGCGCGATTATTACAGGTAGTGAAACTGTAATAACTGATAACCCACAGCTCAATGTGCGCTCAAGACAACTGGACGTACCACCTGAGAAAATACCTAACCCTAAGATAGTCATACTTGATAGGCGTCAGCGTTTAAAGCGAAGTCTACAGTCTGAGTATCAGCTGTGTCAGCATCCAGATACTATCTATTGGCATGAAGACGATTTACCAGCGTTGTTAGTAAAGTTAGTCAGTGAGCATCAATGCTATGACGTGTTGGTGGAAGCAGGTGCTAGCGTTGCAGGTAGTTTTTTGAGTCAACAGTTGGTAGATGAGTTAATCGTGTATCAAGCACCTTGTTTACTTGGTGATGACGCTCGGCCAATGGTTGATTTCAATCCTATGTTCCTTGCTCAGCAATTACGGTTTGATATAGAAAGTCATCAGCAGCTTGGTCCAGATCTCAAATTAACCTTATTACCTTTATAAATATCTTTCAAATAAGTATGTTTTCCATGAGTTCTGATAATAATCCCAAAATGTGGATAAATTAGTTATTCGTTTTACGTGTTTCACATGGAACTGTGTATAACTTTGTTCCACATGAAACACAAAAGATGTTAATATCTTGATTATTTTAATAAATGCTTATATAAATCAATACCTTAAAAGTCTATTCATAAGTAAATAGGTTTGATGTGAAATTTTTATTTATTGTGGATAACTATGTATTTATAGCGGGTTCTAGCTATACCTCTATTGATTTATCCCTACTTATCCACAATCTATCCTATTAAAGGTCAAGTCTAACGATGTTTCACTGTCATCTATTTGAACAAATTGTGATAAAGAATTGATAGCTGATTTGATAAACTAAAATATTCGCCTATGAAGGCAATTCAGTAATGAGATGAGGATAATATGTTTACTGGAATTATAGAAAGCGTTGGAAAAATTAAATCGATGCAGGCGACAGGCGGTGACATACGTTTGACAGTAGAGTCTGATGACTTGGATTTCAGTGACGTGAAGCTAGGCGATTCTATTGCATCAAATGGTATTTGTTTAACCGTGGTGGAGCTCGGAAGCAACTACTACTCTGTTGATGTCTCACGTGAAACGATTGCTAGAACAGCATTAGAAGGGTTAAAAGCAGGACATACGGTCAATCTAGAAAAGGCCATGCTACCGACAACTCGTTTTGGTGGTCATATTGTCGCTGGTCATGTAGATGGCGTAGGGATCGTTAGTAAATTACAACAAGATGCTCGTTCTATCTATATTGAGATTGAGATACCGCAAGAGCTAGCGCACTATACAGCGACCAAAGGCTCTATTACAGTAGATGGTATTAGTCTGACGACCAATTTAGTGCGTGACAATATTGTCTCTCTAAATATCATTCCGCATACTGCTCAAGTGACGAATATCGCTAAGCATTGGTTAGTAGGTAACAAAGTTAATATTGAAGTAGATATCGTTGCTCGTTATCTAGAACGTCTACTAAATAAATCTCAATCTGGCGGTATGAATGCATCAAGCCCGCAAAGCCAAATCACAGAAACATTTTTGGCCGATAATGGGTTTATGAAATAATAATTAAGCTTACCGAAATATTATCCTCGTACCAAGTTTTCGACCCTATCGATATTATTTTGATTAAATGATATCGATAGGGTGTTTTTTATTTGCACTAGAGATTTATTGTATAAAACTCTGCAAAACGGATTCTAAGTCTTTCTTACTAATGGGTTTGGATAAAAACTCGTCCATACCAACTTGCATACAAGCCTCGCGATCTTCTTCTGTATTATTTGCAGTTAGCGCCACAATCGGTATTTTATCACCTTGCGAGCGAATCGCTTGTGTGGCTTGTAAGCCATCCATAACGGGCATTCTGCAGTCCATCAAAATCAAAGAAATCTCTTCACGTTGGCTTTTGAGTTTCTCGAGTGCTTGCTGTCCATCTTCTGCGACAATACTACGATAACCAAGCTTACTTAACATCTTACAGGCTATCTTTTGGTTAGTAGGACTGTCCTCTACCACCAAAATCAGTGGAGACAAGATTTCTTTCTTAGGTATCTCTTCTTCCATAAAAGATGAACTGCTGTCATATTGATGTTTGACCAGTATGTTTAGCGTTTTCCTTGCAAACAAGGTTAAGCGTAGTAGCTCAGACAGTAGTAAACTTGCGTCCAAGGGTTTGGTCAAAAATCCATCATACTGGCCTAGTAAAGTAGAAGGGATATGCCTTTCAAGTTTCATGCTAAGTAATATCTTTGGTAGTGAAGGCGTAGTGACTAGGTCATTTAATGCTTCTTGCTGCTCGCTATACTTGTTGCTCGCATGAGCTGATAAGGTGATGGATTGGCTGTATTCATAATCTAATAACAAGATAGGAATGACGGTTTGCTCATCTTGTTTTAATTTATTTTTTAGCTGCTGTACAGTAGCTCTATCTAAAGTGCTGTAGATAGTCACGGATATCGTTAAGTACTCGCACAAACGTTGTAAATGTTCAGCAACTAGAGGCTGATTGATGACAGCGATAAGGTGAATATGGGGCAGCTGCGAACAACGATGATATACCGATTGATAAGTGGCATGAGGATAAGGAAGGTAGAGGCTAAATATCGTTTCTTTATCCACCGTATTATTTAGTTCGATAAAACCGCCGAGTAACTGAGCAAAGCTATTGGCATCACTCAAGCCAATATTACTGTCTTCAACTAAGTTATGATTGCTTTGATTCAAGATATTGACTAATTGATTTTTTCTCTCAGGAGTAATAGTTGCTCCAGTGTCTTTTACGCTAAACCGAATCCAATAAGATGTCTGCGCAGGCATTGTCGTGTCATTGTTAGGAGTTAAATGCTGATTACTTATTCGCGTTACTTTATCTTCAGGTACACGATCAACAGTGAGCGCGACATAGCCTGATGTTGTAAAGCTAATAGCGTTTTTCAACATGTTTAATAGGATATGGTGCAGTCGAATGTAATCAGTTTCGATGTAACGAGGACAGTCTGGCGCAAAGAAATAGATCAATTCTAACCCTTGTTGTCTTATTTCTTTTGTGACTAAATTGCTAACCTCTTTGCTTACCTTATAAATATCAACCGTTTCTATACTTAGACGTGTTTTTCTGACTTCAACTTCCTCTGTTGCTAGCGTCTCATTGAGCACAGTCAACATGCTTTGACTGGTTGTAATCAATGTATTTAGAGTTTTTTTGCCTTGAGCTGTCAATGTTGAAGGGTCGATGGGTTCCAACGAATCAATTATCTTCTCTAGTGGTAACCTTAACTTACGACCTATAAATGCCTGGGCTTCGTTTGATTCATCAATTTGTAATTGCAGTTGTTGGTTGTGCAGCTGTAATTGCTCAGATTGATGGAAAATCTCATCGACATTATTAAAAATCACAGTAAAACCATGAACTTGCCCATGTTCACCGAACCATGGTGTTACGTGTAGTTGGTAGGCTTGTTTATTCTCCAAGCCATAAACTATCAGTGTGCGAGTAACGCGTAAACTTGAGATGGTTTTTAACAGTATTTGAGTGGCCTCATCTTTCCCTTCAACGAAATCAGTCAGCTCATAGCTCTGTTCCCTCTGTGTAGGAGGGGTAAATACTTGCTCAAAGCGTTGATTATAGAAGCTAATTTGACCATGTCGTATACTCATCAACATTGGTAAGGGTGCTTGATCAACCAAGCGTTCTAACCGATGAGTCAATGTTTTTATACGCCGATAGTCATTATGTAGTTGGTAGCTGACTCGACTTAATGCATGACCTAACAGCATGAACTCGGTAGTAGATTTCTTTTGTAGAAATGGCGGCGGCGTATAAGATTCTTTTGCGCGGCTACTCAAATTATCCGTATAAACCAGTAACTGTTCCCAGTTGGTTCGACGATTGAGCATATAGAGCAATGCCATGAAGAACAGTACGATGGCGACCATCAAGGGGAGCCAATAACGGTAAGATATCCAGTCGACAACAAAAGGTTCATGGCGTAATACGATATAAATCTGATGTCCGCTTTTTAGAGTAATGATTCCTGTTAGTTCATTGCTATTAACTGTATAGGAGCTATGGTCGCTGCTGCTAGAAGCTGATGTACCGATGGTAGGGAAAGCAACGGTAGAAAAAGCAGATTCATTAGGACGAGTATTATGATGAATATAGGTTTGCCCAGAAGGCATCATCAAAATCAGCTGATAACTCAGTTGATCAAAAGTAGGTTGTTCTAAGATTTTTTTTATTTCACTATCTACAGGTGCTGCATGCTCAATAATACTGTGCTGTAGGGAATAAAAAGTATCTATGCTATGTTGCTCACTATGTTTTTTTATCCCATCAAACAGTGTGACATAGTACAGCAGTAACATAACCGTGAGAGACAAGGTATAGAAAATCAATAAGCGCTGTAAGGACTGAAACTGTTGCATGAAAGCGTGGCCCTATCTCGACACGAAAGAATATAGTGAAATAAAAATGAGGTTTCTACATATAGTAGGTGAATTATACGACAGTTGAATTGTCTAAAATTTTTAGTGTTACCTTCTATTTATAGCAGAATAACGGCTTACTGTTTACAGAGAGTGGTTATTAACACCAAATTGTTTTGTAAAAGATATAAATAGAACGTTCGATGTCCTTGATATTATAAAGGCAAATAATGTCATTGGTTATCATGAAGTGAGGTCATTACAATCATGGCACTGCGCCGTAAACTCACCTATAATGAACAAATAAACCTTATATAATGCATGATTATGACTACAACTGCTCCTACCTTTGATACATCTAACTCGCTTACTGACCATGATAACCCAACTACTAACCGATTAAGGGTAGTATTTGCGGGTACACCTGAATTCGCTGCTATTAGCCTTGAATCGTTAATTAATCAGCAAGAAGCGCTGAATATAGAGATAGTTGCTGTTTATACGCAGCCTGATCGTAAAGCAGGTCGTGGTCAAAAGCTGTCAGCATCTGCGGTAAAAGAAGTTGCATTGGCACATGATATCGCTGTAGAGCAACCAGTCACTTTTAAAAAGTCTAGTGCAGAAGGGCTAGCTGCTAGGCAAACCCTGCGCACCTACCAACCAGATGTGATGATTGTCGCCGCTTACGGATTGATTTTACCTATCGGTGTATTAGAGACGCCTACTCATGGTTGCTTGAATATTCACGCTTCACTGTTGCCACGCTGGCGCGGTGCTGCACCTATCCATCGAGCACTCTTGGCCGGAGACGATGAGACCGGCATTACCATTATGCAGATGGACAAAGGTCTTGATACGGGTGACATGCTTTATAAAGTTAGCGAAAGTATTGCCTCTGATGATACCGCTGCTAGCCTACATGATAAGATGGCTGCACTTGGTGCGACAGCCATTAGTACGGTGCTAAAAGATTTAGCTGCTTATCAAGCTCAAGCTATCGCTCAAGATGATAGTCAAGCCAACTACGCTGAAAAGCTGGTCAAAACCGAAGGCGAAGTTGATTGGTCGCAGCCTGCTGCCGCTATTGAACGCCAAATTCGAGGGCTGACACCATGGCCAGGTGCTTATACTTTTTTGGCGGGGCAACGTGTCAAAGTGTTGGCTAGCTTGCCTGTAAATACATCGCAGCAAACCAATGAGCCTGCTGGAACTGTCATCAGTGTCGGACGAAAAGCGATCTTAGTCGCTTGTGGTAAAGAGAGTGACGCTGAATCGTCAGCCACCACTTTAGCCATTACCCATTTACAGTTTGCGGGTGGTAAGCCGATGACTGCTGAACAAGTTTGCCACGGCAACCAATTAAATGACGGCGATCAATTTACGTCATAATCAAAATAACTTTTACTTATATTTAACCTACTTGCACAAGACGCTATCGATCATACGTCAAGGAAATGAAATTTAATGAGACAAAACAGTACTGCGCCTAGAAACAATAAGCTCAAACCATCAAGCAATCTTATTATGAATGGCAGCGTACGCGTGCGTGTGATTCGTACCTTACTGGCTATTCAAAATGGTCAGTCGCTCTCAAGCGTCCTTGACCCGTTACTGAATAGTCTGCACGATGGCGATAAAGGCTTTGCTCATGCGTTACTGCTCACGACATTGCGCCAGTGGCATGCGCTGGCACGTTTGCTCGATAGCTTAGCAGACAACCCTATCGACGAAGTTGAAGTGCGTACCACTATTCAAGTCGGCTTAGTACAGTTGCTATATTTAGAAGTGGCTGACCATGCTGCAATTCATGAAACCGTTGAAGCTGCCAAAGAAATTGAGTTCGCTCATTCGACTGGTTTAGTAAATGCTATTTTGCGTAAAGTCGCCAAGAATCCAAGCAAATTCCGTAAGAAATGCGATAAAAAGCATAGTCTACCGAATTGGCTCGCTTATCAGCTTAAACAAGATTGGAGCGAACAGTATGATGAGCTGACACAAGGCTTGCGCCAACCAGCCCCGATGTTTTTACGAGTGAATTCGGCGGTTACTTCGGTAGAGGATTATCAGCATGCATTGGATGGCGCAGAAATTGATGCAGATATCGTTGAGCTAACGACTGGTTTTAAGGTAGCAAACTCATCAGGGTCTGCCACTTCCACCACGCTATCAACCAAAGGTCTTAGACTACATCAAAGCACTGCCGTTAACGCTTTGCCTGATTTTGCTTTAGGAACAGCTAGCGTTCAAGATATGCATGCTCAGTTAGCTGCACCTATTATTAATCAAGCATTGATGGCTAAGCTCAGCGTTGAAAGTAAAAGTGCTGACGATACTGACAGTGATAGTGTTAGGAAAGAGATACATATTCTAGATGCTTGTGCAGCCCCTGGTGGTAAGCTTGCTCATTGGTTAGAGCTTATAAGTGCTAACGACCAGTCATCGTTGTTTCACGTGAAACAAGATAACAATGGGATGTCATCTGAAACGTCGCCTGAAAATACCAACATCAAAGTAACAGCTATCGATAACGAAGCACCACGTATCGAGCGTATTCGTGAGAATTTACAGCGCCTAAATTTAAGTCAGCATGATTTGCAGCAAGCAGATAACAGCATTGCACTTAATATCGTCTGTGCAGATGCGACCAGATGGCAGCATGGAAAAAATAAAAAAGCGGCGACAAATGAACCCGTATTTGATGCGATATTATTGGACTCTCCTTGTACTGCGACTGGCGTGATTCGCCGTCATCCAGATATCAGTATCTTGCGTACCGAAGAAGATATCGAGCAAACAGCGCTGCTACAAGCAGACATCTTGCATAATTTATGGCCACAACTCAAAGCTGGTGGTTATCTGTTGTATGTGACATGTTCTATCTTAAAGCAAGAAAACGTCGAGCAAATGCAGGACTTTATTACTCATCATAATGATGCGGTAGTGATTGAGTTTACCGACGATTGCAAATGGGGCATCGAACAAGCGATCGGTCGTCAGTGCTTACCGATTGATAGCGCGAGTGGCGATGGTTTTTATTATGCATTGCTACAAAAAACTGCTGAATAAACCATTTTTAACTATTGAATAACATTATTGTAGACAGGACAATCTAATGAAATATATCAGTACCCGTGGTCAGACAGCGCCGATGGATTTTAGTGATGTGCTTTTGATGGGTCTTGCCCCAGATGGTGGTTTGATGTTGCCTGAGCACTATCCAAACATCGATAGCGCAACGCTTGATGAATGGCGTACGCTCAGCTATCCAAAGCTTGCGATGGCGATTATGCAGCGTTTTGCGACGGATATTCCTGCGGCTGATTTGCAAGATATTATTGAGCGTACTTATACCACTGAGGTGTTTGGCTCTGACGAGATTGTTCCTGTCCGTAAGCTCGAAGATAACTTATATATTCTAGGATTATCAAACGGTCCGACATTGGCATTTAAAGATGTCGCCATGCAGTTTTTGGGCAATGGCTTTGAGTATGTGCTTAAGAAAAAAGACGCGCGTATTACGATCATTGGTGCGACCAGTGGTGACACGGGTAGTGCAGCAGAGTATGCATTGCGCGGCAAAGAAAACATCGAAGTATTTATGCTGTCACCACATGGCAAAATGAGTAAATTCCAGCGTGCGCAAATGTATAGCTTGACCGATGCTAATATTCACAATATCGCTATCGATGGGATGTTTGATGATTGCCAAGATATCGTCAAAGCGCTACAGCAAGATGCTGAATTTAAAGCGGCTTATAACCTAGGCACGGTAAACTCTATCAACTGGGGTCGTATCCTAGCGCAGATTGTTTATTACTTTAAAGCTTACTTTGCGGTCACGACGAGTAACGATGAAAAAGTCAGTTTTAGCGTACCATCAGGCAACTTCGGTAATATTTGTGCTGGTCACATCGCTCGCGAAATGGGATTGCCAGTTGACCGTCTGATTGTTGCAACCAATGAAAACGACGTGTTGAATGATTTCTTTAACCAAGGCGCTTATCAGCCGCGTCCGACTGAAAAAACCTATGTAACCTCTAGTCCGTCAATGGATATTTCAAAAGCCTCTAACTTTGAGCGTTTTGTTTATTTATTATTAGAAAAAGACAGTGCGCGCGTTCATGAGTTATTTGACGGCGTAAAATCAGGTCGAGGGTTTGACTTGTCTGACTTGATGGAAGCAGTTAATACGCGTTATGGCTTTGCTGCTGGTAAATCTACTCATAGCGACCGCTTGCAGACTATCAAAGCGCTTTATGTGCAGCATGGTGAATTGGTTGATCCACATACTGCAGACGGGATTAAAGTTGCCAAAGAGCTACAGTTAGAAGATGAAATCATCGTTTGTGCAGAGACGGCATTACCCGTCAAATTTGCGGATACTATTATGGAAGCAGTAGGTCAAATAGACATTGAGCGTCCAGCGCATACTGAAGGGTTAGAAGATTTACCGCAGCACGTAGTGGTACTGGATAACAAGGCTGAACTGGTCGCTGAACAAATCCGCCAACATGTTACGCCGAATCCTGCTTAAGTAATTACGGTCTTAAGGCTTATCATCAACAAGGAAAAGTATCCGCGTAAAAGTTACAACATTGTAATAAAGTGTTTATGATTGTGTTATGGTAGATATAATTGTAATATTAGAAACAGCGTCAGCAAGTCATCATCGTGCTAGGCGCTTTTTTAGGAATTATTCTAGCCAATTACACTGAACAGTTACCCTATAATCGCCATGAGAATTTTATTAATAAGTTGCTGATAAATTTGATTTTTTATTGATTTAAGAGATTTTTACAGTAATAAATTAAGTACAGTTCTTTGCGTGGAACACAGTGGTACATATTGTGGATATAACGATGAAGATGAGCTTAAAAAAGATAGCAAAAGCACTGTTAATGACGACGTTTAGTAGTGCCATGTTGATGAGCACGGCTCAAGCTAACAATCCGCCACCAACTATCAAAGCTGATGCGCCCAATCGTTATATCGTCAAAAAAGGCGATACTTTATGGGACATCTCAGGTCGCTATCTAGATAGCCCATGGCGCTGGAAAGAAATTTGGGCAACCAATAAGCAAATCAAAAATCCAAACCTTATTTACCCTAATGACGTTCTTATCCTTTGTGTGATTCAAGGTAAAACGCTGATTGGCGTTGATACTGGTGAAGGCTGTGCCGGCGTTGAAAAGCAGCTTACTGGAAATGTAAGTACGAGCACGGTCGCGATTACCTCGACGGCCAATAGTATTCCTCCTATTCCGTGGTCAGCTATTCAGCATTGGCTTGATAAAACGCTTATCGTTAATCCCCAAGACTTTAATACCACGCCTTATATTTTAGCTTCTAAAAACCGTAACTTAATTACTGCGCGCGGTGATAAGGTCTATGCTAAAGGCGTACCGCTTATCGTAGGCCAGCGTTACGGTGTATACCGTGAAGGTGAGCTATATGTAGATCCCAAAACGCAAGAAGTGATCGGCTTGGAAGTTACACAAGTAGCGACAGGACTAGTAACTTCTACAGAAAGTAATGGTGTGACTAGCTTGCAGCTTATTGATAGTTATGGCAAAGAAGTGCGTGAAGGAGATCGCGTATTTGTAGAGTTAGATAACGCTATTCCTCCTGTCTTTTATCCAACGCCTGCAAGTGTCAGTCGCGGCGGTATGATCGTACGTGTGATGGACTCTATCAGCTCGGCTGCAAAGGGTAGTGTGGTCGCTATTAACTTGGGTAGCTTGCAAGGCGCCAAACCAGGTGATGTGCTAACGGTTTATCAAAAAGGACCTTTGGTACGTGATACTAAGGACAATGACACACCTGTACGTCTACCAAACGAGCCTAGCGGTATGGTGATGATTTTTAATACCTTTGACCACATCAGCTATGCTTACGTACTTGACTCTGAGTTACCACTTAATATTGGCGATCAGTTGTTACCACCCCCTTATTTATAAATAGCTATAAGGCCGTATTAAGCAATATATTAAACTAAATACTAATCTAAGCTTGCCTATACGAGACAGATGACAATGACGGCAGTCACCTCTTCTTTATCCGACGATCAGCGCGCTATCTTAGCGCTGTGGTATGAGGTGAATGCGTCGTTATCTGCTTATCACAAACTGATCACTTCTTTTGGTTATCCGCAGCTTGCTTGGCAAGCCAAAGTAGAGGCATGGAAGCAGCTCGGTATTCATCATACCCATCTCAAACGTCATGAACAGCCAGAGCAAACACTCGCCAATATCGATAAGATTCAGCAAGCATTGATAGATGGGCGTTATGGTTTACTATTCGCTGATGACGCCGATTATCCTGCCCAACTCTCACAAATCTACGACCCGCCGCCATTATTATTTTATCGTGGGAATAGCGCACGCCTGCATCAAGCACAAATCGCTATAGTAGGTAGCCGAAAACCCACCGCGCATGCGCAAAAAATCACGTTTGATATGGCGCAGTACTTAGCGCAAGCAGGCTATATTATTACTAGCGGTCTGGCTATGGGTGTGGATAAACGCGCACATTTAGGTGCACTAGCACAGGCAGATTCTGACTATCAGGGACGTACAGTTGGTGTAATGGGTACGGGGATCGATGTAAACTATCCCAATCATCGAGATCAGTTATTTACTCAAATTATCGAGCAAGGTGGCTGCATTATTAGTGAGCTACTACCGCATACGCAGCCACATAAACATACTTTTCCGCGTCGCAATCGTTTGGTAGCTGGGCTGAGTCTCGCGACCATTGTAACGGAAGCGACCATCAAAAGCGGCTCGCTTATAACAGCACGTCTCACGTCTGAACAAGGTAAACAGGTCTTTGCTATTCCCAGTCATATTGATAATAGTAATGCAGAGGGTTGCCATCATTTGATACGTGAAGGTGCGACCTTGATTTATCATCCGCAGCAAGTACTAGAAGACGTCAATGGTCAGCTTGATTACGATAAAGGCGCTTATAGAACAGCAAACGCTACCAACTCTAATAGCAATCACTCGAATGTCACTCAGACTTCCGATACGTTTGAGATAGAGAAAAACTCAATCAAATCTACTAGCCGGCAACCATCCTCTGAGATAAAACCTGCGCGCAGTACAGTCGTTGTGCCTGAGCATTTAACTGCAATCTATGAGCAGCTTGACTGGCATGGGCAAGATTTAGATGCGCTTATTAGTGCAACCAAGCTTGCACCGCCGCAGTTGATTGGTCAGCTAATGGAGCTTGAGTTAATGGGTCTTATCAGCGAACAAGGTGGACGATATTTACGCGTTTAAAATATTGCAAATATTCCTTATTAGACGCTGGCATAGATAGCCCTTAGTTATAGTCTCTCCTAGACAATATCCCTCTTGTGGTATTATTAGAATTTACTTCTACGAACCATTTAAGTCATGAGCCAACCTACACCTCTTATTACTAATTCTGCCATCCAAGCTGCTAAGTGGCTAAAAGAAGGAAAACTGCTCGCGTATCCTACAGAAAGCGTTTGGGGTATTGGTTGCGACCCTTATGACCAAGCAGCTGTTCAGCGTATCTTGGATATCAAACAACGTCCACAAGCCAAAGGCATGATAGTCGTTACTGATAGTGTGTCTCGCTTAGCCCCCTTACTAGCCTCTTTAGATGATGTTCAGCGCCAGCAGGTTATTGATAGCTGGCAGACAGACGATAGTAGAGATGAACAGCACAATCGCCAAGCACATACTTGGTTATTACCGATTCCTCAGCCGCTTGCAAGCACTGTGCCCACTTGGATTACCGGTCAGCATCAGACTATTGCTGTTCGAGTTATCTCGCATCCTACAGTTCGTCAGCTTTGTCAACAGATGGTCAGTGAGCAAAACCCATTTGGGCTATTGGTTTCTACAAGCTGCAACCGATCAGGACAAACGCCTGCTAGCACCTTTGAAGCCGCCTATGCTTATTTCAAAGAGCAAATTGGTTATTTGCAGGGTGATACATTGGGTTATACCTTACCTAGCCAGATTCGTGACGCAACGACAGGCTTGGTTATTCGTTAGTGGACAAGAAAGATGTAGACGTTTTTTTTGCTACCTGTTTGCCTTACTTAACATGTTTTCTATTGTATGAGCTACATTTTTACAGTAATGCTGGCACAAATACTGTTTATCACACACTGACGGTAGCCCTGAATAGGATTTAGGCAGTCATATGAAAAATAAATTAAATCAGCCAAGTCATAGTTTGAACGAAAGTTTGGCTGAATATCCAAAAATGAAGGTTACTAAGTTATTTTTATTCGTAGGAGCGCTGTATGAGCTCATTATCTTTCCATGGATAGCGACACCTCTTAGCCCAGATGACAGCATAGGTCTATTGTTCATACTGTTTTTTCCAGTTTATCTTATTGCAGGTGGCTTGTTTGCGATGCCAACTACATTAATGATGGGAAAGTGGCATTCGTATAAAGAAATATACATACAAGATGGGTGGTGGATAAGAACTTTTTTTATGGGAGTTCTTATTAATGCTTTATTTTTTGTTTGGTTTATATTTTCTAAATTTGGTTTAGTGATATGGTTCTCTATCAGTTTAACTGGAGGAGTAAGTGCCGTATTAGCAGGTATGTCAGCTTTACCAGTATTGAAAGAAAATATTGAAGACGTAGGCTGAGCCATTAAATAAAGAGCTGATCAAACTATTTCTGAAATATTATGATGCGTTTGGATGGTCAAGAAAGTTCGAAACGGTTTATAACAGCTATATTATTTCCATTCACAAATTGACCAACTTATGAGTTAAAACTAATGTTAGATAACAACAGCCACTATCCAAAAAAAATGGTGATATTTTTATTTTTAACTTTAGGTACGCTATATCAGTTGATCTTATTCCCTATTTTAGTATCGCTGATAATGTGGAATAAGGATATAGGTCTGGCATACGCTGTAGCCATACCTTTTTACCTTATTGCAGGTGTATTTCTTATTGGAATGCCTACACTATTGTGCGGTATATGGCTTGCTTCCAAACAAACATATAAGTCCAAAAGATGGTGGGTAAGAGTTTTTCTTGTTGGTTTTTCTATTAATGCCACATTTTTTATTGGTCAAGATGCTCGTACATGGTTGGCGATTAGCTTAGTAGGAGGTATAAGTGCTTTGATTGTGAGTATGTCCGTATTACCTAAACCTAAACAAAGTCTGCAATATTAGCCAAAAAATTAGGATACTTTTTTAATAAAAAAACTTCTATTTTTGACAGTAATTATCAAAGTGCAATGTTTGACCTCGTAAACCTTTCATTCCTCACCTTCCTTTACCAAAAGTATGTAAAAGTCGTTTTGATAAAAACCACAAAAAAGCAGACGATGGTTGTAACGGTCTGGTTTTTATTGAACGATAAGTACTTCAACAATAAATAATTTAACGATCAGTCATATTGGCGAGATTTGAGGCATATAGGGAGTAGGGTATGAATGTTTTGATTAGTGGTGGTTCAGGGTTTTTGGGAAGTGCTTTTAGTCGAGAGCTAATGGCACGGTCTCGCGCGCAGAATAAAGACGTGACGATTACTTGGTTAACTCGTAATAGCAGTCAACCACATCCCGATGATATCAATATGATGACTTATGACGAGCTTGCGAAGTCTGATATGAGTTTTGATGTCATATTAAATTTAGCAGGTGCTGGGATTGCTGACTCTCGTTGGAGCGATGAGCGCAAAGAGCAGTTGATGGCGAGCCGTATCAAACCTACTCAGTCGATATTGGATTTTATAGCACGTGCTAGCACAAAACCCAAGTTACTGGTAAGCGGCTCAGCAATCGGTTGGTATGGTACGCAAGGCGACAAGCCATTGACTGAAAATAGCGATTATGAGACAGACTTTGCCCATACATTATGTGATGAATGGGAGCAATTAGCGCTTAAAGCAACCAATCATGATGTTCCTGTAGCTATTGTCAGAACAGGTGTAGTCATTCATCCTGAGGGCGGAATGGTGGCTAAATTGTTGCTACCCTTTAAATTTGGTGTCGGTGGACAGTTGGGTGATGGACAGCAAGTCATGAGCTGGATCAGCCGTGAAGATTGGGTTAGTGCGGTCATCTTTATTATTGAGCAGCAGCTTAAACTTACTAAAGAATCAGACGTTAATCACATTGAAAGCTTAGCCCAAGACAATGCACCTATTAATGATAGCACTATCAAAACTGCAAGCGGTACCGCAAATAATACAAATGCAGTCGTATATAACCTTACTGCTCCGAATCCTGTGACCAATCATACTTTTACCAAAGCACTTGGCTCATGGCTACATCGCCCAACCTTTTTTACTTTACCAGAGTTTTTGCTTAAGCTGATGTTTGGCAAAATGTCGACCTTACTTATCGATGGTCAAAAGGTGCTGCCACAAGCGCTATTGGATGCAGGTTATTCGTTCAAACACTCGACACTCCAGCAAGCATTAGGAAATCAGAAATAGTTATATAGCAGTTGTTTCATGTGAAACATTAGAGTTTATTTTCTGATAATCACTTATCAAACAGTATTTATGTCTAAGGGCAGTCCATGCGTTACGCATTTTTCTTCACTATCTTTTTGCTATTACAGCTGTTCAGTCTGGGTACAGTATTAAGTATACAGTGGTGGCTCCAGCCTTGGATGACGCCAACATTACAGACAACGATATGGGTTAGTGTATTTATTATTACTAATGGTCTATTAGTATTGAGCGTAAAAAGAGCATTTGCTAACAGTTATCGCTGGATTAGTGGATGGATGCTAATCATGCATTTTATGATACTGACGGCGTTGGCAGTGAGTCTATTCTACGGAGGGTATCTGCTAGTAGTTGCTTTATCAGGTAGTACGTTACACCAATCGAATGAAATGGCTATAGGGCTAAGAGTACTAGCGCTATTCCTATTTTTAGGACTATTTATTTATTCGTTATATAGTGCCTATACCCCTGTTATACGCAAGCTTTCTATTAATATAGGTAAACCTTTAACCAAGCCGCTACGCATTGCAGTCGCTAGTGACTTGCATATAGGCCGATTATTTGGTGTAAAAGCCATAGATAGATTGCAGCAACTTATAATTCGCTCTGGTGCAGATATGCTGCTGATGCCTGGGGATATTATGGATGATAATACAGATGCCTTTAATGAATATCATATGGAGCAAAACCTAGCAGAATTGTGCCGTAGTCTGCCAGGTGGTGTCTATGCGACATTGGGTAATCATGATTTGTATGGTCATGAGCGACCTATTAGCGAAGCGCTGCAAAATGCAGGTATACAACTGTTGAACGATGAGGTGCTCTGTATCGAGCATGAGGGTCAATCAGTATGGCTAGTTGGACGTTTTGATAACCATAAACGTCAACGTGTAGCGACTACTGATCTGCTTGCGCAAGTAGATACGTCGCAGCTAGTGATATTGTTAGATCATAGACCGAGTGATATAGATAATCACAGTCAATTACCTATAGATTTACAAGTCTCGGGACATACTCACAACGGTCAAGTATTCCCCGCTAATTTCATCGTCAATGCTATTAATAGATTAGGCTATGGCTATGAGCAGATTGGTAAAGGACACTTTGTCGTGTCCTCTGGCTATGGTTTTTGGGGCATTCCCTTTCGATTGGGATCGCGCTCAGAGATTTGGTTGATTACGCTATCTGGTAATACCAATTAATCAGTTATACAAATCATTAATTAGCTGGCTAACTAAATAACTAACGGTTTATGCAGCTAACTGGGATTGTGTATTGATGATTTCACGTACAAAGCTGCTAAAGCCATGAATAATATTGCTTGTCTCTTGTCCAAGACCTTGATGAACACTCATAAAGTGTATAAAGCCATGCGGTGCTCCAAGCACAGTATAGGTCTCTACAGCAACGCCATAACCTCTCAGCTGCTTTGCATAAGCAAATGCCTCGTCACGTAATACATCGAGCTCAGAAGCTACAATGTAAGTTGGGCAAACTTTACTATTATCACCCAGCATAGGTGAGTTCAGTATATGTAGACGAGGCAGCGGACTATTTTCCAAACAAGCAGCATCAAATACTGCTACATCAGCATGATCTAATAGTAGACCCTCACCATATAGCTCCCAACTAGGATAATCTGTCTCAATATCAGTGACTGGATACAAGGGCATTTGCGCTAGAGGTTCGGGTAGTTTTTCTAATAGATTAAACATTTTCTGACCTTCTATCCCTAGGTCTGCCCATGCGCTTTTGCTCGGTGCTGTCAGCTGCTGCGCAATTAAAGTTGATAGACCACCCCCTGCGCTATCACCAGCTAATACGATACGAGAAGGTAATGCGCCCAATGTGTGACAGTGCTCAACTAACCAAGCATATGCAGTGATACAGTCTTTCAATGCTGCTGGAGCAGGGCATTCAGGAGCTAAGCGATAATCGACACTAACCACAGACCAGCCAGTCTGCTCACATACCGCATGACAGAACTCATGATGTGTATCGACATCACCAATGCAGAACCCGCCACCATGAAAAAACAGCATGACTGTTTCATCAGGATTATGGATACGTTTTCTTCTAAAACCAGATTTTTTGCCGCCGGCTTTATAACAACGGACGGTCATGTCGCCATCATCAGCATTGGCAATCGTTTCATCTTTCCAACTAACAGGTGAATCATTTTTTTTAGTGAAGGGCTTTATATTGCTTAGCATAGTCGTATTGGCTTGCTGCCATACTCTAGGTGACTGCATGGCTACCGCATCAGCAGTAAATCTCTCACGCAACTCTGGCATTGGAGTTAGTTCTAACGGTGTTTTGAGGTAGCTATTTACTGCAAGGATGAGACGCAGGTGAGCGTTTGCATGCAGATATTGTTTTGAATTAGGGCCTTTAAGGTAACCAATTACCCCTTCTAAAATAGGATCTGGTAAGTAACCGAGACTTTTCATTGCATAGTGCAATGTATGCGGCTGGTAGTTTGCGACAGGGTTATAAGCGAGTATTTTTTCTTTAACGCTCAGACGTTTTTCTAATAAGTCATACGTTTGTGCATCTTGGTTCGATGACTCTCTTGACGCTGGATTTTCTTTTGACGCTAAGTGCAATGTCATCAATGCTTTATTAAGCAAAGTATTGATAGATAAATTTTTTGAATTAGACATAACAGCTCTCATAAATGATTTTTAGCGTGCATTTGAGTGTAGGCGATAATATTTATAGCAATGATAAAATAGACAGCAGAATAATAGCGTATCGTTTGGTAATAGCTTGATTAATAAGCGTAAAGCAATTGGAATAAATAGCGGTTTTTTGTTCTTTTTGTGAATAAATATTGAGATTTATTGACATGGAACAAAAATGTTTGACGCATCGTATTAATGACACTTCACGAATATTTGTCATAAATGGTAAAAATTCCTTTGCTCTAGGCTTGAAATTTGTCCTTATCACCTTTATCAAGCAGCTATTGAAGCGTATTAAAAAAAACAATGAGTTAGAAACATCGAGTATTTAATAATGGCATAGTAGGACCAGTAATTATTCGGTCTACTGTGCTGTCTCTTAATCTTCATTATTGAAATTCCAAGGAGCTATCATGAGCGAGCAAAACCCGAACCACGAAAATCTTGACCAAAATGTGGCACATGAGAATATTGATCACAATGACAGTATCTTAGAAGAAACCATGAAAGAGTTTGATCCACAGAATAATTCAGGTGAAGAAACGACTATCGAAAACGAAATCAACCTTGATACTTTTAAAGCGCGTATTGCTGAGCTAGAAGGCGAAGTAAAACAAGCCAAAGAAGGTACTGCACGTGCTAATGCTGAAGCTTATAATGCGCAAAAACGCATGGAGCAAGAAGCGGATAAGAGCAAAAAATTTGCACTACAGAAATTTGCTAAAGAATTGTTAGACATCGTTGACAACTTAGAGCGCGCTATCGAAAATGCCGATGCCAATGATCCAGTCGCTGAGGGTGTGCAATTAACGCACAAAGCATTGGTTGCGGTATTGACCAAAAACGGCGTAGAAGTGGTCGATCCACAAGGCGAAAAATTCAACGCTGACTTCCATGAAGCAGTGGGTATTGACCCAGAAGCAGCGGCAGATACAGTTGGTACGGTCTTACAAAAAGGCTATAGCCTAAACGGTCGTCTATTACGTCCAGCTATGGTTCGTGTTGGTCAGTAATATTTTTAGGGCTAAACCCTACTAATATGAAGGTTTTTCACAAAAAATGACATGAAACACAGTTTTTGCGTGATTATCGCCTTGAAAAATACGACGGGTAAACCGATATATAGCAACAAGTGACCGACTACGGTCTGGATAAATAAGTATTTATAGTTAAAAACAAATTAGGAGCAATTGATTATGGGTAAAGTAATTGGTATTGATTTAGGTACTACTAACTCGTGTGTAGCAGTAATGGAAGGTGACAAAGTCAAAGTCATCGAAAATGCTGAAGGTACTCGTACAACACCATCGATCGTCGCCTATAAAGATGACGAAACGCTTGTTGGTCAGTCAGCTAAGCGTCAAGCAGTAACCAACCCAAGCAACACTTTGTTTGCGATCAAGCGTTTGATCGGTCGTCGTTTTGATGACAAAGTCGTACAAAAAGACATTGGCATGGTTCCTTACGAAATCGCTAAAGCAGATAACGGCGATGCATGGGTAGAAATCAATGGTAAAAAGCTTGCGCCACCACAGGTTTCTGCTGAAATCTTGAAAAAAATGAAAAAAACAGCAGAAGATTATCTTGGTGAGAGCGTGACTGAAGCGGTTGTAACTGTACCTGCTTACTTCAATGACTCACAGCGTCAAGCAACTAAAGATGCGGGTAAAATCGCTGGTCTTGATGTAAAACGTATCATCAATGAGCCAACTGCTGCTGCACTTGCTTATGGTATGGACAAGAAGCAAGGCGATAGCACTGTTGCTGTATACGACTTGGGTGGTGGTACTTTCGATATCTCAATCATCGAAATCGCAGACGTAGATGGTGAGCAACAATTCGAAGTACTAGCGACCAACGGTGATACTTTCCTAGGTGGTGAAGATTTTGACTCAGCATTGATTGACTTCTTAGTTGCTGAATTCAAAAAAGAGCAAGACGTTAACCTAAAAGGTGACTCTCTTGCGATGCAGCGTCTAAAAGAAGCGGCAGAAAAAGCGAAGATTGAGCTATCAAGTGCACAAAGCACTGAAGTAAACTTGCCATACATCACTGCTGATAGCAGTGGTCCTAAGCATTTGGTTGTAACTATCAGCCGCTCGAAACTAGAGAGCCTAACTGAAGAATTAGTACAACGTACAATGGGTCCTTGTAAGACTGCACTTGAAGATGCTGGCCTAAAAATTGGCGATATCGATGACGTTATCCTCGTCGGTGGTCAGACGCGTATGCCACTAGTACAACAAAAAGTACAAGAATTCTTTGGTCAAGAGCCACGTAAAGACGTGAACCCTGATGAAGCAGTTGCAGCTGGTGCAGCGATTCAAGGTGCCGTATTGTCTGGTGACAAAACTGACGTATTGCTACTTGATGTAACGCCATTGACCTTAGGTATCGAAACGATGGGCGGTGTCATGACGCCAGTTATCGAGAAAAACACCATGATTCCTACTAAGAAATCACAGGTATTCTCAACGGCTGAAGACAATCAGCCAGCAGTAACGATTCAGGTATATCAAGGTGAGCGTAAAATCGCTAACCAAAACAAAATGCTTGGCCGTTTTGACTTGACGGATATTCCACCAGCACCACGTGGCTTACCACAAATCGAAGTGTCTTTTGACATCAATGCTGATGGTATCATGAATATCTCAGCAACCGATAAAGGTACTGGTAAAGCACAAAGCATCCAGATCAAAGCGGATTCTGGCTTGTCGGACGAAGAAGTCGAACAAATGGTTCGTGATGCAGAAGCTAATGCTGCTGAAGATGAGAAGTTCGCTAACCTAGCGCAAGTTCGTAACGAAGCAGATGGTCGTATCCATGCGGTACAAAAAGCGCTGAAAGAAGCAGAAGATAAAGTGACTGATGAAGAAAAATCAACAGTAGAATCTGCCATCACTGAGCTTGAAGCGGCGGCGAAAGAAGACGATCATGACGAAATCAAAGCTAAGCTTGAAGCATTAGACAATGCATTCTTGCCAATCAGCCAAAAAATCTACGCTGATAGCGGCGCTGGCGCAGAAGGTATGGATCCAAGCCAGTTCCAACAAGGTGCTGACGATGCTGGTAGCAACAAAGCTGATGACGACGTTGTTGATGCTGAGTTCACTGAAGTAGACGAAGATAAAAAATAATACGGCTATTAACTAGTTAAATTAAAAAACGCATCCTTCGGGGTGCGTTTTTTTATGGCTATTTTTCCTATCGGTTACTATTTCTGCTAGCTATTGTTTTTCTTAATAAGATGCGTGCTTATAGTTTAAACGCGCTTACTATGAGCACTTCATAGGTTAAATTAACCACGAGCTGTCCTGTTTCATCCTTTCTTGAAAAATGTTGCCAATAGTCTGACTCAAATTGCTGTAGACGCGATTTGGTCCATATAAAGGTTTGAGTATCTTCTGATTTAACTTGCGTTTGATTGGTCGATACACCAGTGAGTTTCATATGCTTTAAGATAGCGTAGGGGGTAGGAAATGGTAAATCAAAGCGCTGAATTGAGAGTTTGATATTCTCAAAGCCAGCACTATCTAATGCCAATTGCCATTCATTAATATCTGGGTAGTGAAGTCCTTGGCCCGTGAGAGTTTTAATTTGCGAAAAGTTATTTGGCGTAAAAGTACTAAAGACCAGCTGTCTCCCAGATTGTAAACGCTGCGCTGATTGCGTGACGAAACTCAACGGATTATCAAACCATTGCACGGCATTGGCACTAATTATCAAGCTATGATTTTCTGCTAAATCTATCGTTTCAGCATCACCAATCATTACGTCAGCAGTTGGCAGTATTGATTGCAATGTAGCACTCTGCTCACTACATAACTCATTAATAAGCCAATACTGGCTTTGAATATGATCAGCGAGTAGGCGCGTCATTTGACCTGTGCCTGCACCCACTTCTAGCACACTACTTTGTTTGGTATGAGCAATACTGTCTAATAAGTACTGACAAACGATCTGCTGGACATTGGCATGCTGGTCATAATCGCTTGCATTAGCAAAGTGGCGAGCGATGGTTTGTTTTCTAACACTGAGGTCGTCAGCTGTGTCGAATGTTGTCATAGGCTTCATTATATCCAAGTGTGCCAGTTATCTATCAATAGTAGAAATAAAGTTTGTGTCAAACGATAAAGTTACAACTGCTGTATCAGTCGCGCACAGTCTTCGTTAGTCAGTTTGGCATTCATAACTAAACGAATGCGAGCAGTGTTTGCAGGCACAGTAGGCGGCCTGATAGGTAGCGCGTAAAATCCAGCGGCTTGCAACTGTTGTGCTTTGACAAGGGTACTCGCATTATCGCCTAATATATAAGGAACGATAGGGGATTCATAGTGTATATCTTCCAAGGTTGGCGATACACGGTGCCGTGGGTTAATGGCTTGGCTAAGCGTGGTAGATAACTGTGCTAGATGCGCACGTTGATTAGTTAAGGTCGGCATCTTTGCTAAAATAAATCGTGTCCATGCGTGATTGATAGGAGGAAGTGCAGTGCTAAAAATCAATGGACGCATGGCATTGATCAGCCATTGTTTGACGACCTCATCACACATGATATAAGCACCCATTGAAGCAAATGCTTTACCAAAGGTACCCACCAAGTAGTCAATATCGGCCAAGGTATGCGTTTCTTCCGCTAATCCTAGACCTGTATCGCCAAGCACTCCAACAGCATGTGCTTCATCGATATATAGCTCAATACGAGCATCTTTGGATTTTAATTGTACTAGTTCAGGCAAGTCAGCACGGTCGCCATCCATACTAAATATACTCTCGGTGACAATAATGATGCGTTCAACCGTCTCGTCTGCTTGTTCAATAAACTTGGCCAAATGTTCGTAATCGTTATGACGGTAACGACGATAGGTGACCAGTTTGCTTTGGCTCAAGCGCATCCCATCGATAATGCTGGCATGCACTAGCTTGTCAGCCAAAATGAGTGTCTTGACTGGCAAAGCTGTTAATGCTGGCAAGATACCTAGGTTGGCGTGATAGCCACTGTTCAATACCAATACAGATTTTGAATCGGTCAAACTCTGTTTTTCTATGGCGCTTTGATACCAATTTTGCAGTTCTTCTTCTAGGGCTTCTAACTGTATATCGTTGCCTGTCAGTAGGCGTGAGGAAGTGGCACTCATTTTAGGAGTGTGTGTAGTAGATAGCTGTCCCACTTGAGTAAGAAACTCAGCTTGCAGCTCAGTATCGCCGCCTAAACCAAGATAATCATTACTCGCAATATTAAGCAGAGCTTTACCATTGCTAATAACGTATCGTCCGTCATGCTGCAGGTTTGGTAATTGACGGTACTGCTGCTTTGCTTTCAAGTCTGCAAGTGTGCTTTGCAAACGCTCAGTGATTGAATTTTGCATTTTTTCTCTCTAATTATTGTTATATCAGCCATATTTATCTGATTTGTATAGCAAGAAAAATATGAAATGAGTACGAATTATTGCATAAACTGGGTGGATGTAACAAAAGGTTTCATATCTAGGCCTTTGTAACCCGAGCACTGACAAATGCTTTCAAATCTTAACTCTCATACCATTAAACACTGACAGAGTGTCTGAAATAGTTTGTTACTATGTACCCATCGTTAGCAAACAAGGCGATACGGCCAAATGGTCAATACAACTAAATAACTTGTTTGTCCAAATTTACTTGAAGGAGCTAATAATGAAAACTCTACAAAAAACTATACTTGCACTAGCAACTGGTTCTTTACTTACTGTAGGTGCACAAGCTGCCGTTAATTATGGTAACGGCTATACAGGTCAACCGTATGTTGGTGCTAAGATTGGTCAGTTCGATAATGATGTAAGCGGCGACGATCCAACTGCGTATGGTGTGTATGCTGGTTATAACTTCGATCCTAATTTTGGTATGGAAGTTGAATATGTTGGTTCAGATGATGCTGATCTAGACAATAATGCTGGCGATTATGATACGAAAACTTATGGTGCGTACGGTACTTATCGTTACACGTTCCCAAATACTGCACTGTATGCCAAAGGTAAGCTTGGTATCGCTAAAACAGAGCTAGAAGCTGATTTTAACGACGGTAGCAGTGATTCAGTGAGTGATACTGGTATTGCTGGTGGCATCGGTCTTGGCTATGCGGTGAATCCTAACTTCAATGTTGAAACAGAATATGCCATGATGGATAGTGATGCAGATACTAAGCTGCTTACTGTTGGTGCTAACTTAAAGTTCTAATTATTTAGAAAACAAGCTTTTAGCAAACAGCTATAATAAAGAAACGATCACTTTAAGTGGTCGTTTTTTTTTGCTTAAAATTATACAAAACATATGTTTACTTTATCAAACAGTTTGGTATGATACTGATACTGATACTGATACTGATACTGATACTGATACTGATACTGATACTGATACTGATACTGATACTGATACTGATACTGCTATCTAGTGAAAAATAGTTCAGTAAAATCTGATAACTAGAAAGTTGTTTTTCTACTAAACATAAAGTTGAGAAAATCTATGAAAAATCTACAAAAGGCCTTAATCGCAGTAATCGCTAGTTCAGTAATGACGATGAGCGCACAAGCAGCTGTTAATTATGCAGGCCAACCGTATGCTGGTGCGAAAGTAGGCCAGTACAACCCAGATGTAGATGCAGTTGACCTTGATGATGCGGTATCATATGGAGTTTATGGGGGATACAAGTTTGCTCCAGAGATAGGTATTGAAGCTGAATATTTGACAACTAGCGATGAAGAAGTTTTCAATGATGCATTCGAAAAGCTAGAATACAGCACTGATGTATACGGTTTATATGCAACTTATGATTATGCATTTCCAAATACTACACTTTATGCAAAAGGTCGTTTAGGAATAGCAAAGAATGAATTAGATTTAGAATATACTGACAAAGAAGATTCTGAATTTAGTGCAGATGATAGCTACTCAGAAACAGGTATAGCTGGTGGCTTGGGTTTAGGCTATAACTTCACTCCTATGGTCTCTACCGAAGTCATGTACAACTATTATCCTTCTATAGATGTAGAAGGCGATGATTTTGATGCAAGCGGCATTACTCTAGGTGCCCATTTTAAATTCTAGTATAGAGTTAGAGTTAGTCAATAGAACGATCACTTTAAGTGGTCGTTTTTTTTGCTTAAAATTTATGATGGGGCTTTTAGGGTAATAATTTATAAGTAGCTCACCGATAATATATCATTATCGTTAAAGCGTTGTTATCCTTAAAAATGTGCTACATTAAAAACTGGAATGATAAAGATAGGAATGGTGGCAAGGATGGAGATACTTTGGATGATTGAACCTTGGCATTGGTTAGTATTAGGTTTCTTATTACTAATCGTTGAGATGTTTGTACCGACGTTTGCCAGTCTGTGGTTTGGTGCCGCTGCCATCATCGTTGCAGCGCTATCATGGCTGTTGCCTATTTCTGTCTCTGTTCAGATTATCGTCTGGTTAGTGCTCTCTGCTGTGTTTTTGCTAGCTTGGTTTAAGTTTATCAAACCGTTGTCAGTAGATCGTACCAAAGCTGGGCTAGGCGGTAGTGTCATAGTTGGTGAGGTCGGAATGATTATCGTGTCACCGCAGCTAGATAAAGCTGGCACAGTTAGATTTAGTGTTCCTATCGTTGGTGCTGCTGAATGGATGTGCCGTACGAGAGGGGAGCAGGTGGCAATCGGCGATAGAGTGGTAGTGACGGATATCGTGGGTAACGAGCTGATTGTGAGCAGTACAAAAGCGCAGGCAGCGATGCATAAAAGTATGCAGGTATAATAATAAGGGATGAGTTATGGAAAGCTTTAGTATTGTCATGGTGGTATTGATTGCACTGGTGGTATTCACCGTGTTTAAAGGCGTACGTATTGTACCGCAAGGTTATAAATGGGTGGTGCAGAGACTGGGTAAGTATAGCCAAACGCTAGAGCCTGGACTCAACCTCATCATCCCTTATGTAGATGATGTGGCTTATAAAGTAACGACTAAGGACATCGTACTCGATATCCCGTCACAAGAAGTCATTACTCGTGACAACGTCGTTATCATTGCAAACGCTGTCGCTTATATTAATATCGTGCGTCCTGACAAGGCGGTCTACGGTATCGAAGATTATGAGTACGGTATCCGTAATCTGGTGCAGACGTCATTGCGCTCAATCATTGGTGAGATGGATCTTGATAGTGCATTGTCCAGTCGTGACGAGATCAAAACCAAGCTCAAACATGCAATTTCAGAAGATATCGCAGATTGGGGTATTACCCTTAAGACAGTAGAGATTCAAGATATTAATCCTTCGCAGACCATGCAAGCGTCTATGGAAGAGCAAGCAGCGGCAGAGCGTTTACGCCGTGCAACCGTGACCCGTGCTGATGGTCAAAAGCAAGCTGCTATCTTAGAAGCAGATGGTCGCTTGGAGGCTTCACGCCGTGATGCTGAAGCGCAAGTAGTACTAGCCAGAGGTTCTGAAGAGTCGATTCGTTTGATTACTAGTGCGATGGGCGAGGAAGAGATGCCCATCGTATACTTGCTGGGTGAGCAGTATATCAAAGCGATACGAGAGTTGGCTGAATCTGATAACTCCAAAATGGTGGTATTACCAGCAGATATCTTAAGCACTGTAAAAGGTATGGTCGGTGATAAATTAAAAGTGTAAAAAGTCATAGCAATATTAAAAAAAGACCTCGCTTGAGGTCTTTTTTATGTGTATTAATTGGACTAAAGTTTCGCTAGCTTAGATAACTTTTGAAAAGCGGTTTTGATGTTTCTTTTCTAAATATTCATCAAATACCATGGCGACGTTACGGCCAAGCAAGCGACCTCTAGGTAAGACGCGAATACCTGCTGCATCCATATCTATCAATCTATCGTCTTGCATAGCGCCCAACTGCTGAATCTCACTAATAAAATAGGTGATGGCATCGATACCAAATTTTTGATTCACATCTTTAAAATCGAGATAGTCATGACATAGTAGGTTCATGATGACATATTCACGCAAGCGATCCTTAATAGAGGTTTTAATGTACTTTACTGCAGGCATGACAGTTGGATTAATTTTCGCCATATCAATCTTGGCTTGATAGCTCTGTAGTTCAGTATCGTTTTGCAAAATATAGCGCGTATTGGCATTAGAAATCTGACTGATTGATGAGACACCAAAGCCTAATAAGTCACAATCACCCATGATGGTGTAACCCTGAAAGTTACGATGTAATTTACCCTCACGCTGGGCGATAGCCAACTCGTCATCAGGTTTGGCAAAGTGATCGATACCGATATATTGATAACCGGCTTCGGTCAATGTGTTGACAGTATTGCCGAGCATCGTCAGTTTGGCAGCTGGGCTGGGCAAGTCTTCATCTTTTATCTGACGTTGGGCTTTAAATCGCTCAGGCAAATGCGCATAGTTAAAGACCGATAGGCGGTCTGGTGACATCTCGATGATACGATTTACAGTTTTGTCCAACGTATCAGGTGTTTGATGCGGCAAACCATAAATCAAATCAATATTGATAGAGCGAAAACCAAGCTCACGTGCTTCTGTTAGCACGGTTTCAATAATCTCTGCTGAATGCACACGATTAACGGCGATTTGCACCGTTTCATCCAAGTCCTGCACCCCTAAGCTAATACGGTTGAAACCGAGATTACGCATTATCTTTAGAGTGTTTTCACTCAGCTCACGAGGGTCAATCTCAATAGAGTAGTCACCTTCATCTTCTGGCAAAAAATCAAACTGAGTCTGTAAAAACTCCCACAACTGCACCATCTCTTCGTCACGCAAAAACGTTGGCGTACCACCGCCCAAATGTAGCTGTTTGACCAATAGTTTGTCGCTGCCTTCTGGCGTAGATAATAAGCGGCGTTTATGTGTAATTTCACCAATCAAATACTGCAAGTAATCGCCAGAATCACTATTTTTTTTGGTAATAATCTTATTACAAGCACAGTAGTAGCAAAGGTGACGACAAAACGGAATATGAAAATATAGCGATAAAGGAGCACGCGCTTCACGGTTTTGCAGGATTTTCGTCTCAAGACCGATATTCTCGAAGCTATCTGGTATTGGCGCGAACTCTAGCGCAGTCGGATAAGAGGTATAACGTGGCCCTGAGCGATTGTACTTATTGATGATTGCCTCATCAAATGCTGGTAGCTGCTTGCTCGTAATACTGCCGCGTGTACTGGCATAAGGGTTGTCAGGTTGCATAACAGGGCGCACAGTCGTGGGCGGCTCGTCCGCACGGTTGTAGGGCTGCTGAGTATTTTGTTCTGAATAGTCTGTCATGCGATATTCCTCGTTTTTACTCTAGATACTGCTGGTTTCTGGATTAACAATGATTTCGGATTTGGTGTTTATTTTTCGCTTGTATCAATGATTAAGAATAAGATTCTAATACGTCATCGGCAGCAGTATGTATCGCTAAATGTATAGTAGATAGTATAACAAATCCTTGTTAGCAGTGGGGTGGTCGGAGAGTATTCTTAAATATTAGAATAGAGCTATCATTTACACATAAAAAAACCCAGAACGACGCTGAGGTTGTGGTGATTCTCTCTACACCAGCAATAAAACACGACATTTGCGCGTTGATAAATAATACTTTATTATCAATGACACTCTGTATTAGGAAGATGCTGATGTCGTTTGCCCAAGTCTATACCCGTTCGGTGGTTGGTCTGCATGCTCCCAAGGTCATCATTGAAGTGCATCTATCGCAAGGATTACCTGCATTGACCATCGTTGGCCTACCTGAGGCCGCCGTGCGTGAGAGTAAAGACAGGGTGCGCTCTGCCATTCTCAATTCAGGTTTCCAGTTTCCTAACCGCCGCCTCACGATTAATTTAGCCCCTGCTGATTTGCCTAAAGATGGCGCGCGTTTAGACTTACCAATTGCTATCGGCATACTGGCAGCAAGCGGACAGCTTGAGCCAGAGGTACTATCAGGATTTGAGTTTATCGGCGAATTAGCGCTCAATGGCCAGTTGCGACAAGTAACTGGTAGTTTGGCAGTCGCACGGGCGATTAAAGCTGAAAAACTAGCAATAGCGTTGTCTCAGGTAGCAGCGGATGAACAAAGGCAAAATAATTCAAATAACTCAAATAACTCGCCGCCGATGACACCGCAACTGATTGTACCGATTGATAATGGTCGTGAGGCCAGCCGCGTTGATGGCGTAACGATACTAGCTGCTCAGAGTCTAAAAGCAGTTTGTGATCATCTACAGTCGCTCGTTGACCCAAGTGCAAACTATGAGAGTTTGTCAGTGGTGCAGCCTAATCCAGCACCGCAGCATGTTGGCTATCAAGTGGACTTAGCCGATGTCAAAGGACAACATCATGCTCGGCGCGCGCTAGAGATTGCCGCCGCGGGTGGTCATTCATTGTTATTTACAGGGCCACCAGGTTCTGGCAAGACGCTTATGGCGTCACGATTGCCAACAATATTGCCAGACTTAAGTGATGAAGATGCGCTAGAGGTTGCCAGTACCTATTCGGTGGCGGACAGCGATTATGACTATGGGACGCGGCCGTTCAGACAAGTGCATCATACGATATCAGCTGTAGCATTAGTCGGTGGTGGTTCACGGCCAAAACCAGGCGAGATTACGCTTGCTAATAAAGGGGTATTGTTCCTTGATGAGTTACCAGAATTTGATCGGAGCGTGCTTGAAGTATTACGCCAGCCGTTAGAAGCCAAACAAATTACTATTAGCCGTGCTAACTCTCAAATGACCTTTCCAGCGAATTTTCAATTGGTCGCTGCGATGAATCCTTGCCCATGTGGCTATGATGGCGATACATCAGGACGTTGTCGATGTCGACCTGAGCAAATCAAACGCTATCAAGATAAGTTATCTGGACCTCTCTTAGATCGTATTGACTTACATATTACCGTGCCTGCGTTACCGATTGCTGATTTGCAAAATAGTCAGGTAGGTGAAACCTCCAAGCAAGTACGGGATCGCGTAGTGGTCGCGCATCAGCATCAAATGCAGCGCCAGCAAAAGGTTAATAATGAACTTAGCCCTAGCGAAATTGATGAATATATCCAACTAGGCGACAATGAAAAGCAGTTATTGCAACTTGCTCAGCAGCGTTTGAATCTGTCCGCTCGTGGTTATCATCGAGTGCTAAGAGTAGCACGTACAATCGCGGATTTGGCTAACAGTACCGATATCAACAGCGCCCACGTATCTGAGGCGCTGAGCTATCGCAGTAAAACGTAATCCCTATTTGAGAAAGTTACACCGTGATAATTGTTAGATTCCATATACACTAGGCTTTATCTTTCATAATCCAAGCAACCAAGTCAGCAAAGTGATCAAAGGCTTCGGTTGGATTTAATTCGCGAATATCTTGCCCATAGTTGTAGCCATAAGACAGGCCGAGCGTGTCCATATTGGCGTTCTGTCCAGCCAACATATCGTTTCTAGAGTCACCAATCATCACTGCTTGCTCGACACTGACATTGAGAGTCTCACAGACATGCAGTAGGGGCGTTGGGTCTGGTTTTTTGACAGGTAAACTGTCACCGCCCATCACTTCACTAAACAAATCTTGCCAGCCAAACGACTGTAGTATTTTCGGTACAAATCGAATGGGCTTGTTGGTGACTAAAGCAAGCGTATAGCCAGCTGCGTGCAGTTTTTTGAGTCCGTCATCGACATCTGGATAGGCAACGGTTTTACTACCACTAAGATTCCTATAAGCCTCAAAAAATATTTGCTCTGCGTGATCAGCTTCTCCGACCGTTAGCTCGCCATCTGCTACTTCCACTTTACCAACCAAAGCGCGCTCTACGAGCAGGCGTGAGCCATTTCCTATCCAATTGCGTATCGTCTCGATAGGGTAGGTGTCTTTGCCTAATGTGGTTAGCATGGCGTTGGTTGCGTCGGCCAAATCGGGTACGCTATCAATGAGTGTTCCATCAAAATCAAAAATTAAAAGCTGCTTATTCATTGTTCCTCACTATTGGAAATCGTTATATTTATTATATTGGCCATACCTTAGCACAGTAGCAACTATTCGACATCTTTATAGCGTTCACGATGCTCTTTCTTCATTCTTAAATAATCTTCGTTCTCACGGCATTCATCCCATTTAACTTTAAAGATCCGTGCGGACTCTGCTTTGACTGGGTCTTCCTCTTGTCGTGGCAATTCTTCGCGGCCATGGGCGCCGCTTTGACCTTTTTTATCATCAGGTACCGCGCCTTTATATTTTTTGCCGCCTTTATGATTGGCATAGCGACGAGCGCGGGTATAGCCCATTTGTATAAACTTACGCGCCATATCTGCACCGACGAAATCATCGTCAGCCAAGTAATCTAAAAACATCTGATAGATAGCTTCACTGCTTTCGCGGGCAATGTCAGGAGTCGCAAAACGCCAATGGGGTAAAATCTCAGACTTATACGGCTCTACCAGTAATACGCCTTGCTCACCGCGAGCGACACGGTACAACTCAGGCTGAGCGCGCAAATCTAAACTCTTATAATCCAAGTCGTAATCAAACTCTCTCATAGCTATGACCTATTATTTTTGTCTATTCATATATGGTTATTGAGTATACTTAGCCAAGCTGTTTAGAAAAAAGCACAAAAATGTTATGCAACCGTGACAGTAGGTATTTAGCATCAAAAGCGTTAAGTAGAAATGGTTATGGTAAAGTCAGCTGTGGGACGTATGAAGGCTACAAATATGATGAGTGCAATGCCACGAGAGATACTATGTTGAGAAATAAAATAAGTGTAAATGAGCTGAGCCGTTTGCGATTGACCAAAAATATACTGGTGGCATGGCTATTGCTAACGACAAGCATACTAGCCAACACGACGGCTCACAGCGCATGGTTTGAACGTTTGATTCCGCAAGGTGAGACCTACACGGTACGCGAGATAGATCGCGATTTGGCATTTGTGATAGATGGCTTTATCTATGATGCACGCACGTCTTGTTTTTTGGCAGTGGGCGACCGAGTGATATTTTTTGAGGGGCGTCACGGTATTGATTACCACGCAACTATATACGACTTGGATTCGCGTGAGCGCTGTAATTTATTATTACGTGGTCGGTTGTACGAATAGTGGTCGGCTCTACAAATAAGAGCAACACATGAATAGAATGAACGCTAAAGAATACGGTAAAATTTAAACATAAAAAAAGCCCCGAACATTGCTGTTTAGGGCTTTTTAGAATTCTATTAACGAATGGTGGCTCGAGGCAGGATCGAACTGCCGACACACGGATTTTCAATCCGTTGCTCTACCTACTGAGCTATCGAGCCGTCTTCGTTGAGGTCGCTATTAAACTAAATATACGCGCTTCTGTCAAGCTGTTTTTGCATTATATCTGATAAAAGACGATAAATAATTAGATATTGGCAAAATTAACCGTTTTAGCGCTCAGTTTAGTCTTTTACACGTAATAGTTCGTACTCGCTCATGATACGGTGAATATCGGCGTCAGCAGGGACAAATTCACGTACGCCTTTTCTAACTTCGCAATCATAGACCAGTTTAATAAACTTGGCATCGATAGCACGTTTACGATTCTCTGGATGCACAGTGAGGTACTGCAGGCGCTTAGCATTGGTCTGCCCGTCATCAAAGCAGGCGACAGCGGCGATAGGCTTATCATTGAACATCCCGACATAGAGGTACTGTCCACGTTTAAACCCTTGCTTAATGATATTTAATACCTCGAGACCGTCAGGCTGTGCATCATCACTATCGTACAACGCTTGCAAGCGCTCTGCTAGCTCGTTGTCGCGAGCAGGTTTTTTGATAAGTGGCGCATCCAAACTATTAATGGCGATCGCTTCTAAAGGCATAGCAGTTCCTATAAATAGAGGGTTTCTATAGTATAAATAAGCAGTATGAGACAGCACAAGTCATAGCGTGCAGTGCCGTAAGTAAGGGTCTTCAAAGTCAGCGCGAGTCATGATTGATAATACTGAACACACTATTTTAGCAGAATGAGGTGATTTTGTGCGTGGTTTACCGCTTGGTCGTGGCAGTAAATGTTAGGGTTTGCTATGATGAGGCTATATAATATTTAGTATGTATAAACCCTAATATGTTGATATCTTTTGTATATATCATTTTTTGCTAAGGTCTGACCCAGACACTAGTAAAATATTTTGGGCAGGTTTTTGCCTTATTTATTGACCGCTTTTCACTGATAAAAAACTGATAGAGAGTAGCCATGACAGCCAATGCAACGACGACTGCTGCCACACCTGAGCAAACTGAGTCAAAAAACGTAAATCTATATGGTCGCCCTGAACGTATCGCGACCGTTGAGCGTATCACTGCCGAAACACAAATCACCTGTACCGTTAATCTAGATGGTACGGGTAAAGGTGTGGTAGACACTGGTGTGCCATTTTTGGATCATATGATTGATCAAATTAAGCGTCACGGTTTGTTTGACCTAGATATCAAATGTACCGGTGATACGTTTATTGATGACCATCATAGCGTCGAAGACACTGGCATTACCCTTGGCCAAGCGTTCAATAAAGCATTGGGTGACAAGAAAGGCATTCGTCGTTATGGGCATTTCTATGCGCCGCTAGATGAGTCATTGACCCGTGCTGTCGTCGATCTGTCAGGGCGTCCTGGTTTGCATATGGACATTCCATTTACGCGCTCGCACGTCGGCCGTTTCGATGTTGACCTATTCAGTGAGTTTTTCTACGGGTTCGTCAATCACTCATGGATGACTGTGCATTTGGACAATCTAAAAGGCAAAAACAGCCATCATCAGATCGAATCAACCTTTAAAGCCTTTGCTCGTGCGTTACGTATGGCCTGTGAGTACGATGAGCGTGCGTTGAACACCTTGCCATCGACCAAAGAGGCTTTCTAAGGCGCATTTAAGGCTCTTCTACGGTGTCAGTCAAGCTTGGCGTACTAGTTGTACAGCCTGCGCTTGACTTCCTTGTAGCAAAACCTTATCTACACCCGCGATAATAGAAAGGGCAATAGCCAACAATATAAATGGTCAATAATATAAATAGTACAGTAGTCAAAATATTTAAAAATGAGAACCAATCGATGACTAAAGTAGCACTACTAGATTATGGTATGGGCAACCTGCATTCTGCTAGCAAAGCCCTATCAGTAGTCGGGGCAGAAGTCTCTATCACCAATGATTCAAAAGTCGTTGCGGCGGCTGATAAAATTGTTTTCCCTGGTGTGGGTGCGATGCGTGATTGTATCGCTGGTATGCACGAGGCGGGCATTGATGATGTCATACGTCATGCAGTGTTTAACAAGCCCGTTATGGCCATCTGTGTGGGCATGCAGGCGTTGTTTGAGCAGTCAGCTGAAAATGGTGGTACGGACTGCCTAGGCATCTTAAACGGCACTGTAGAAGCGTTTGACCCTACGTGGAAAGACAAGCAGGGTGCGACGATAAAAGTACCGCATATGGGCTGGAATACCATCAGCGGTATGGATTTTGACCATCCGCTCTGGCACGGTATCGAAGACAATGCGCATTTTTACTTTGTGCATAGTTATTACTGTGAGCCTGCCGATAGCTCACAAGTAGCGGCGGTATGTGACTATGGTCAACCGTTCTGCGCCAGTGTGATCCAAGACAATCTATTTGCCACCCAATTCCATCCAGAAAAGAGCCATACTGCTGGCTTGCAACTGCTCAAGAACTTCGTAGAGTGGAATGTGTAAGTAGGCGATAAACGTGAAGTGAATATTTAATTTAGTAGAAGGTAGATTATCAATTGTATAATCTGCCTTTTTTATGCTCAGCCATCACTTTGTAGCTGCTATTCTTCAGCTATTATAGTTTAGCCATCATGGTTTAGTGATACGCTCAGTTATTTTCTACTTGCTTATATTTGGAATATCTCAGTGGATTTTACTGCCTTTAAAATGAATGTTGTGGAAACAACTGGCCTTGCCAAAGATGCCTTACATATCTATGTCGGTGTCGGTGTTTATCTGCTGTGTCTGGTTGCGCTGCGTCCTATTATCAAAAGCCAAGGTATTCGGTCATTTATCGCTCTGATCGTCGTGACTTGCATTGCGCTGTTGGGTGAGTATCTGGACAATCGAGATACGATTGAATCGCTTGGCTTGGCAAGCTTGAGCCGTGATCAGATACTCGCGAGTATCCGTGATTTGATTAATACGTGTATGCTGTCGTATGTGCTCTTTGCATTGAATAAGTGGACGACTATATTTCGACCAACCTATAAATCTACTTCATTGACCAAACGCCATAAAAAAACGGACTATTGATTAGTCCGTTTTTTCACTTTGCTATTTGAATTTATAATTCTAGCAGCTCATCTTATTTCTTGGCTTCATCATACAGCTCACGTACGACTTCACCAATGGCTTTAATACCATCCGTTAGCGTCTGCTCATCAGCGGCGATACTCATGCGGATACACTCATGTGCGTGCTGATAATCGCTAACATCGACACCAGGGAAGAAGTACTCACTTGGCACGATAAGCGTGCCTTTTTCTTTAAGGCGCTCGTATAGATCCAGCGTGCTAATTGGCAAGTCTTTAAACCATAACCATAAGAATATCGCGCCTTCAGGCTTATGAATGACCAACGGATAATCGCCCAAGGCTTCTTTTAATAGCTTCACCGCGAGTGTCGCCTGCTTTTGATAAAACGGCTTAATCTCATTATCGGCTAACTGCTTGATACGGTCATTCTCTACCAACGGCGTGGCAATCGCTGCACCAAAGCGTGTCGGCGCTAGATTGACCACTGCATTCATCGCGCTGACCGCTTCGATTACTTTGGCATCAGCCACGATAATACCCGTACGCATACCAGGCAAACCAATCTTCGACAGGCTAAAGCACAGAATCGTATTGTTATCCCAATTCAGATGCGCGTCAGAGTAGATGATATTGGGGAAGGGCATACCGTAGGCGTTATCGATAATTAGCGGTATGTCATAGCGTTTGGCAATCTCGGCCAAATGCGCCATTTCATCATCGGTTAGCACGTTGCCAGTAGGATTAGTTGGGCGTGAGCAGCAAATCGCGCCGATACGACCTTCCTTTAACGCTGGCAAGTTCTCTAACGCGTCAAAATCCACACGATATTTAAAGAAACCTTCCTCGCCATCATGCGTCACTTCATCGATATGCGGTAATACCGCGGTGAAATGCTGACCTTCCACATGCACATCGCTATAGCCAATATACTCAGGGGTCAATGGCAGTAGAATGGACTTGTCGATAGACTCGCTATTCTCATCTTGACTATTTTCATCAACGAACGCACCGCCAAACAGATTAAACAGATAGAAAAACGCATTCTGTGAGCCATTGGTCAGGGCAATGTTTTCTGAAGTAAGATTCCAATCATAATGACGGTTAAAGAAGCCAACCAACGCATCAATAAAGGCGGCATCACCTTGCGGATTAGAGTAGTTCGCCATGCTAATAATCGCGCTACTGTTGGGTACGCCTGCGTCGTTATCAACGCCCAGCGCCTTATAGGTCTCCAAAAACAACTCATTGACAGCATCAATTTTGGCAGGATTACCACCGCCCAGCATGTTGACTGGCTGATCGCTTTTTAGCGCGTCGCCCAAATCGTCCATCAATTGTGAAATGCCAGTGGGCTGGGTAAATTTTTGACCGAACTTTGAGAATTTCATAAGGCTACCATGCTGTTTGGGAGGGTGTTATAAGTGGGTATTTAACCGATAAAGTGGGGCTAGTATAGCAAATGGTGGGGGTAAGGTAAGCACGCAGTAGTGTTGATATTGTCTTATCTGTTTGTACGTCAAGTAAATAAAAAACGCCCGCTAAATGAATAGGGGCGCAAAATTTCCAAATCTTAATTGTGAATGTAACGAAATATAAATTTAAACAAAAGTTTGCTAGGTAGATCTGGTTAAAAGTAACAAATGTTTGGACCAATAAAACAGTCTATAATAGTTATGAGTACTACGTTTGAAGAAACTTACTTTTGTACAGTCGTTTGAGAGTATAAAAAATTTACTAAGAAATCTGGTTTTTTTAGTTCAAAACTTCCCGATGCATAACCAGCTAATAGTGTAACAATCATACCTATAACAAAAGCTACTAATATATCCCATAATCTATCTTTAAAAGTCTTGGTTTTTCTAACCTTTTTAATAGAACTCACTTTGCTTGCTACAAATAAATCCAAAAATTTATTTAAAGCCTCAATAGATTGATACCACAGAATAATTGTGTCTTCAGGGTTTACACCTGTGTTCGTTACTTCTGCTCTTCGAGCTTTTTTAGCAAATTCTTCAGATTCTTTGAGTAATTTATAACAACCATCCATTGTAGAATTATGTCCAAGTTGCATCAAGTCTGCATCACTAGAAAAGTCTTTAGCTCTTTTACGTAGTTCAATCCATATCAATTTTGCGCAGTCTAAAGACGCCCTAACTAGATGACCGTGTGCCTTGTCATAGTTCTTTGTAGCTGTCTCAAGACAAGTAGTGGTTTTAGCAACAACTAAATGGCTTAAGCATGCTTGCAGTTCGAATGATACTTGCTCGCTTTTCTCTCCAATGGTTGCAACTAAATCAGCGTATAAGTACTTAAATGTTTCATTATAAAATTTGTAGACTTCATCTTCATTAGTCACTGTCATTAATCTAACACTCTATAAAAACGTACTCGTCAAGCGCATCATTAATATCACTAGTAGTCATTTTTTTATAATCAAAAACATTCCCTCTTGCAGGAACAAGACTATTCTCGGATTTAGTAAATGGTATCACTTCTAAATTCTTAGTACTTCTTACTTTCTCTTCGATTTCTAGAATAGAAAGATTTTCAGCACTTGAATTTACTAGTTTTCTAAAAATATCTCCTATCATAGAAACCTCTAATTTTTAATGGTCGGATATTATACTCATATTATGATAATGAGCACAGCTTTATTTCTAAGGTATCGTAACTGTAATATTAAGGATTAACAAGGAGTTAATGTATATAGATAGTAATAACTAACCTCTATATTAGAAAAAATCATTATCAGAATATAAATTTTAGTGATGTATAAGATATTGATTTATAAAAGATAAATAAGATGAAAGGCATGAAAAACTATGTCATCACCTGAATAGGATAGAATAAATGCAAGCATTTATTCTATCCTATTCAGGTGATGACAAGATATAGAAATATGTAAAATATTGTAATATTTAATCTACATTTAAATACAATAATACACGAGATATTGGTTACATGCACTAAACATATTTTCGTTACAACAAAATCTTCAACATCAACTCACTAAATCATCGCCCTTACTCTTGCCATAATTCCGCGCCCAATCACCAATCTCACATAAATAATAGCAATGGCAAACAGCAACACGATTAATGCTGCACCGCCAATCGCCAAGCTCGTCCACGGCACACTAAATTGTAGATTAAACCATTGCGTGATTGCTGCCCATGCGCCAACGCTGGCGATCACAACGGCAAAGGTCGCCGCACTAATACCAAGCACACCCAGCTCTAAGATATTGAGCATATACAAGTCCCGCTTTTGCATACCGAGCAGTCTAAATGACGCGCTGTCTTTCATGCGATCTTGTGAGGTAGACAGTAGCGAGCTGATCAGCACCATGACGCCAGTGAGTAGGGCAAGTAAGGTAAACACATAGACCAAGCGGCTCATTTGTACCACCAACTCTTGGATTTGCTTGGCGATAGCAGTGCCATCAATCGTAGTGACAGCAGGGAACTCGCGTACCAGCTTGCCTTGCAGTTCTGGAATGGCATCTTCTGATACGTGCGCGGTGGCAAATTGAATCTGCGGGGCGGCGGATAGTACAGACGGCTCAAACAAGAAGTAAAAATACGGACTTGGGCCACGCTCATAGCGCGTGCGAATACTGGTAATCTGCCCGATGATTTCGATACCTTGAATGTTAAAACGTACCTGATCACCCATACCGACATTGAGCATACTGGCAGCAGTGTCCAAGATAGACAAGGGTTTGATTTGCTCATTTGTCGCATCGATAGGGGTATATAGCGCATCATCTGTGAGCGATTCAGTGATGTATTCTGTCTCCATGACCGTATCTGCATAGCTCAAGTTAAAGACACGCGTGGGATCATCAAACCCATCAGCAGGCTCGATATCTTTTGCCGCCACATCATTTGCCGTTTCCACACGGGCACGAATGACGGGATAATAAGTGACAGGCGCCTCAATGAACGCATCAATATCGTCATGCTGATCGCTCTGCACATCGAGCAAAAACAGATTGGGCGCGTCTTCAGGATAAGCATTGATAAACTGCGCATTGATACTGTGATTGAGTGTGGTGATAAGCGTCAGCACCGCCACCGATAGTGATAAGGTGACAAAGAATAACGCTGATTGGTTGCCTTTACGCGCCAGATTATGAATGGAGATACGCTGCATCCAACTGACCTTGGTATTACTTGCCAACTTGTTGAGCAGCCAGAGCCACCCACGTGCCAATAGCCAAAATATCGCCACAAAGCCAATCAAGCCGCCCAATAACTGTGCGCCTAATGACAGCGAACCCACTTCATAAGCAAAGAAAGCATACAGCCCTGCCAGCACCAAGCCATACCATAGTAACGGTACGCGTCGATACCAAGGCAAGCTTTGTGTTTGCGTGCTCGCCCCTTGATTGAGTAGGGTAGCGGGTTTGGTCGTGTTAAGTGCGCTTAGACCACGCTGCGCAATCAGTAGCGTCAGGGCTAAAGCAATCACAATGGTTTTAATCGCACTGATTGGATTGATGGCTAGACCAACGTCGGCAGGCAATATAGCGACCAGATACGGCTGACCGATTTTAAGCAAGCCCAGACTAAGGGTAACCGCTGCGATACAAGCAATGACAGTCGTGACGATAAGTAGCTGATAGTAGCTACGCTTGAGTGAGCCAAGTGGCTCGCCGAGCGCCAAGCGAATCGCGTTATTGGACTGCTGCTTGCTGACAAACGCACTAATGACGCCGTACATGGCGACCGCAGATAGTAGTAACACCGCGATGACTAGCAGTTTTAAAAACATCAGCACATTATCAGAGATACGCGAAACCGAGGTATCTGCAGACTCTGCGTCAGAGAGCTCGATATCAGGATAATTAGTCAGGATATCTGTGAGCTTGTCACGCTGCGTGGTTATTAGCTCTGGATCGCCTGCCATCTCGATACGATAGTTTATTCGGCTACGTTGTCCCAATAGGTTGGTTGATGGAAGTGCATCTTGTTTCATCAACACACGCCCACCGAAACCAAAGGTGGTCAGCGGACGGTCAGGCTCTTTGGTTAGTACATCACTAATCGTGAACTGCGCATCGCCAATGGTGATACGGTCGCCGACATCGGCCTGTAGACTACTGAGCACTTCTGGTGCGACGATCACACTGTCAGATGTTAGCTGATCCCACAGTGGCTGTCCTGAGGCAAGCTCCGCTGTGCCGTATAGGGGATACGACGGCGAGACGGCTTTGACGCTGGCAAGCAAGGTTTGCTCATCGTTGACCAGCATGGCGCTAAACTGATAGTCATACACCGTCTGTGTATCAGGGATAGTTTCTACCTGTGACAATACTTCGCTTGGCCAGTCTTGCTTACTGTTTAGGATTAGATCCCCACCAACGAGCGCGCGCTGATTGTCATTGATGTAGCTATCGACAGACTGCTGCACAGAGTCGAGGGTTAGGTAGGTTGCAAGTGACAAGGTCAACGTTAGTAGGAACAACACGGGATACACCCAGCGCTGCCACCAACTACGGCTGAGTGCTTGTGAGCCTAGTGTTTGAAAACCTAGAGTACGGGTAAATAGTTGACTAAGAATGCCGCTAGGATAACTGGACTCTTGATGCATACTGGTAGCAGTCTTTTTTGTATCAGGCGATTTGTTGTCTGTGGGCTTACTATTCATTAAGATACAATCCAGTTATTCATGTAGGTACAATGCGGCCGTCATGCATAGTGATGACGCGATCTGCCATCTCGGCAAGTGCAGGGTCATGAGTCACGACCACCAGTGCCGAGCCAACCTGTTGACGTAGGTCTAACAATAGCTGCATGACTTGATCAGCATTTTGCTCATCCAAGTTACCCGTTGGCTCATCCGCAAACACAATCTTTGGATGCGATACCAGTGCTCGTGCTACTGCTGTACGCTGCTGCTCACCACCTGACAACTGATTGGGTAAGCTGTGACGTCTATGCCCTAAGTCGACCGCATCTATCAGCTCGTCTACGCGTGCTAGGTTTGGACGTCTGGCAATATCAAGTGGAAAGGCGATATTTTCAGCGACGGTCAGTGTGGGCAATAAATGAAACGACTGAAAGACAAAGCCCATATCCTGTTGACGAATAACGGCTAGCGCATCTTCGTCAAGACTGCTAAGCATTTGACCTGCCAGCGATACCGTACCGTTATCGGGATAGTCTAATGCCGCGAGTAAACCTAACAAAGTAGATTTACCTGAGCCTGATTTGCCCATAATGACCACAAACTCGCCAGCATTAACATAGATATCCACGTCTTTGATGATGGACAGCTTTTGCTCACCGACTTGTACGGTTTTATTTAACTGTGAGGCGGTCAGTAGTGCTTGTGTCTTAGCGTCTGCTTGTGGCGTTGCTGTGGCAGTCGAAGATGATGATGTCATTACAGTATCTCGTTTAATGGTCTCGTTAAATAGTCTCGTTTGTCTTATTTTCTGTCGTATTGTCTTGAGCAGTCGTAGCTGTGTTATCGGTATCGGCTGTTTTTAACTCTTGTAGTTCTTCTAGCTCTTTTAACTTAGTCTCTAGAATAGGCAGGATATTGTTATTAACGATAATCTCATAGCCTTCTTTGGTTGGATGAATCGCATCTGCTTGGTTAAGCTCTCGGTCACCGCCGACGCCCTCTAAGAAGAACGGAATAAGCGTTAGATTCATATCCTTGGCAACACGTGGATAAATGTCTGAGAATGCCGCGACGTATTCACTGCCTAGATTGTCATAGATCGACATACCGCCCAAGATGACGACACTGCCATTGTCTTGCAGGTGCTTAACCGCAGTACGAATATTGGCTTCAATGGTCGCCACATCGATACCGCGTATCGCATCGTTAGCACCGATAGTTAATATAGTGATGTCAGGTTTGGTTTGCGATACCCAGTCCAATCGATTGACCAATCCCGTACTGGTTTCACCGCTTAGACCTGAGTTGATAACTTTGGCGTTAGCGTAGCCCATCTCTTGCAGACGATCTTCTAACTGAGCAGGATAGTTGTCGTCTTTGTCCACTCCCAAACCTTCTGTCAGTGAGTCACCAAGCGCTAGAATAGTAAGTGATGAGGATTTGACCTGTTGATCAGTTGATGCTGCGGTTTCAGTGGCTACTGGAGCAGTGCTGGCTTGACGGTTAGTCGCTTCAGTACTGGTACTCTGCGTGTCAGTAGCAGGTGTCGTTTCAGCTTCTTTTTGACAGCCACTGATAGCCATTACAGCTGCGAGCATAGCGATAGCAGGCAAGCACCGACCAAAACGAGAGGGAAATTTCATCATGGGTGTTATGTCCTATATGCAATCAAACCAAGGTATAGTCAAATCCTATCTAAATCAGATACGGTATCAGTCGGATGAGTCGTCAGGCTCGCTCAGTCTACTATTGGTAGTACTGTCACTCACCTTCCTTTTATCCAGATTATATTGAGTATCCAGCTTATATTAAGTATCTAAGTTATATTGAACTGACTATAGCAAAATAAGACAGTGACCTATATTGCCCTAAGGTTAATTTAAAGCCGCTTTATTGCGTGTTAGCAATTATGGCCTTATGAATAACAAAGGCTTATAGCAATCAAATATATTTGCCATCGACCATCACTGGACGACTAACAAGCCAAGCAATCACGACGTTGACAATCATCAGTATCAGCATAATAAAAAGTGGCACACTCCAACTGCCCGTTGTTTCATGCAGCCAGCCTGTACCCAATGGCCCAAAAAACGCAATGACGTAACCAACTGCTTGAGCCATGCCAGACAGCTCACTTGCCTGATTGGTCGTATAAGTACGCATAGAGAACAGCATCATGCTCAAGGTAAAAATTGCTGAACAGCCCATGCCCATCATACCTGACCATAGCCATGCCAAATCAGTCGATAGATAGCTGACACCCAATATACCAACGACGTTTAGCACAGCAGCAAATACAGCCAATGCTTGAATAGGTCGGCCGCGATTGACCAACCAAGTTAAACTTAAGATAGAAACCGGTGCCATAAACTGAAATACAGAGCCCATCTGTCCAGCACTGACGGCAGATAGTCCCTTACTGACCCAAATCGATGGTAAAAAACTGGCAACGGTGTAAAACAATAATGACTGCAATCCCATAAAAATAGCAATCTGCCACGCAAAGGTGGTTCGCCACATAGAGATATCAGAAGAACCTAAAGCCGCAGGGATAACTGCTTGATGATTGGACGAACCCAAACGTACACGTAAGAACAGCCAGATAACAAAGGCAAATACGCCTAGTATTGTCCAACCGCCTAATGCCCACTGCCAACCTACTTGCTCCGATAGCGGTAATACGACGCCTGCGACGATACCTGCTGCTGTGGTCATCGTCAGACTAAACAGACCAGTAATCAGCGGAATATGTTGCGGGGTACGCTGTTTAATGACCGGTGCTGCTAAAGTATTAGCGAAACCAATAGCAAGGGTAAGTAGCAAAGTACCAATTAAAAACCCACTCCATGTCGGGATAGCGGTACGGATAATCATCCCTACCGTCAATAGCCCAATCATGGCAATCAGTGTGTTTTCTAGTCCGAATCGCTTACCAATGGTTGGGGAAATCAGCGCACCAACGGCAAAGCTCAGCATAGGCACTGCTCCTAGCCAGCCTATCTGAAACTCAGAGATATCAAGCGCGTCTTTTACCACTGGGGCGATAGAACCTAGCGCGACGATAGGCGCACGCATATTGGTAGCTAGCAGAATCATGGCACACAGTACCAACCAAAAGGTAAAGCGTGAGGAGGGCAGGCTAGATGAAGCAGATAGATTGGACGAGGTAGACATAGCAGCACAACGATGACAGCGAAAAAAGAACACGTTATCAAACAGCGCCAAGAAATTGCCGCTTATAAAATAACACCAGAGAGCATTTACCCAGACACGTACCTAAACGGTAATCGATATCTTAAATGCGACCGAAAAATATATGTAGCGCGTAAGACATACATTCGCTTAACTGACTTTGCTAAATCGGCAGGCAGCTTAATATATGAGTGGTTACTTCGAGTTACGGCTTTAGAACAGTGATAATAAAAGATGGCGATAATAAGGAATCTTAAATAAGTAGTCTTATCGCACAATAAAAATAGCGCCAAGTCACTTTTGAATGACTTGACGCTATTATAAGAACATATGTCAGGTAAATGCTACCAGCGTATGGTAACCAATAGGCTATTAAACCGATTTACCCAATTGAGCAGCTCTTAATGCATTCTCTTGTTGTTCAGCGATTAATGAATCGCACTTATTGGGATCATTGCCGCAAAACGAGCAATTTTCGTCGCCCATCAATTTGGCAACACCGCCACAAGATCCTCTAAGCGGCTTTTTTTTGACCATATAACCGACGCCCATAAAAATGAAGAATAGGACAAATACGGTGAAAGTAATGGCAAGCATAGGAAGCAGTTGGCTAAGCATAGAGGAAACCTCATTTTAAAAAATAGGGCAGTTATTAGTAGTGTTGTCTAAGTTCATGACAGCTAAGCACCGTTAATAACAACTGTATAATAGTATAGCAAATTTTAGTGCAGCTCGTTGTGCGTTAACGTATTCTCTTGTTTCACATCTATCACTTACCAGTGGCTTGTAGAGTATACCGTCTAGAGCTTAGAGAACGTTTAGAGCTTTTTATCAGCACGTAACGCTTTCATCGCTGGTGTCTGTACCACCTGCCAGTCGTCAATGTCATCGTCAGCAGCTTCGTTAGACATATCGTCAGAACCTTTTGCTTTTACATCATCAGCTAGCACCACAAACATGGCCGCCAGATTTTGTGTTTTAGCGACATCTAGTGCCTTGTGATAAGGCATCGCGGTAAGGGCAGTTGCCCACGCATCCGCCAGTGCAACCGAATCAGCTGCGACAGTGACTGAAGGTGCGCCGCCTGCAATAGGGTTGCCCGTTGTCGGATCGATAGTATGGCTATAGCGTTTGCCATCGAATATGACAGAGTTACGATAGTTGCCAGAGGTCGCTAAATGCATTTGACTAGCCGTATTCTTGGGCTGGCGAATAGCAGATACGGTTTGGCGTTCGCTGACCGTGCTGCCTTCAATAGGAGCGTCAATCGCAATTTGCCATGGCTGCTGCTGGTTGTTCACACCAGAGGTGGCAATTTCACCGCCGATCTCAACCATATAGTTACGAATCTGGTAATCATCTCTCAACACATCAGCGATGACATCGACGCCATAGCCTTTGGCAACGGCAGAAAAATCTAAACCAACGCCGTCTTTGGTCTTATAGATGGTGTCGTCTTTCTTTATGATGCTCTCAAAATCGACCAATGCTTTTGCTTGAGCAATCTCTACTGCGGTCGGTGGACTTTGTAAACGCTCGACCGTCATGGTACTTCCAAAGCCCCAGGTGTTTACGAGTGGCATAACGGTAGGGTCAAAAGCACCGCCTGATTGCTGATAGACAATTTGCGAGACATCTAGCACACGACTAAAATCAGCATCGATAGTGATAGGTTTGTCTTTGCCCAAACGGTTGAATGTAGATATTGTTGAATCGTTTTGATAGGTAGACATGCTATCGTTAATTTGTTTTAGGCGCTCGTCTACCGCAGCTTGTATGGCAGCTTCGTCCGCATCATCAGGCAACTGATAGCTAATATGGTAGCTCGTCCCCATCGTCTCACCGATCAGATAGTTATAGTCTGGGGTTTGCTGGCAAGCGCTGAGACCTAAAGTACTGGCAAGGCTGACGACGCCTACTAAGGTAAGGTGTAGAGGTTTTTTGGAAGATAAGCTGTATATAGTGTTTTTCATAATATTTTCGGTATGGCGTAGAAATGAGTAGGGTGTAAAACAAGCCACGCTTATTTTACACCCCTTGAACCCAAAAATACTAATGAAGGCACCATTCAGCGACAATTCGTTCGGTTGATCGAATTATTTTACTTGTGACTCACGTATGAGCTTATAGAGTTGTGGCGGAGAGACGCGGTTGACCCGTGTTGCCAGTTTTTCTTTGCGACCAGCGACGATAATATATTCTTCTTCCTTGGCGAGCGCCTTCACAACTTGTTTAGCAAACTCAGTCGCAGTTAGACCATTATTGGTTGCCTCATCCATCGTACCTTGTGCGCTACCATCGCCAGTCAATGCATTGATAGAGATGTTGGTCTGAATAAACCCGGGGAATATCGTGGCTACTTCGATACCTTGGTCATGTAGCTCAGCGCGCAAGCTATTTGCCCACATATGCAGTGCCGCCTTGGCTGCTCCATAAGCGCCGCGATATTGTGTACCTAATAGGCCTGCCACACTCGAGACCATCACGACTTTGCCGCCACCTTGTGCAATCATGTCAGGCAGTGCCAGTCTAGTAAGGCGCGTCTGAGCAAAATAATCTATTTCCATGATTTGACGCTCGACCTCTTCATCGGTATCCATGATAAGTGCGCGTTGACTGATACCGGCATTATTAATCAGCCAATCGATCTTTCCTACTTGAGCTAGTGCCATCTCATAAGCGGATTTTGCTTGACTGGAATCACTGATATCAAAGGGAATGACAATATGTGTGTCAGCACGCTTGCAGCGTTGTTTGACTGTGTCTAATCTGTCCTGATCGCGTCCACTTAAAATAATCCGAGCACCTTTTTTGGCAAAGGCTATGGCAAGGGCTTCTCCAATACCGCTAGAGGCACCTGTAATCCAAATGGTTAGATCTTTGTATTTCGTTTTCATAAGAGTCCTTTCTCAATGTTTAGATAGTCCATCATATAGGATAATAAAGCGACTCTACTAGCTAGATTTGTAGTCTGTAACGGCATTACTATGTGTAAAAATCGCACAAAAAAAGAGCCTCAATTGAGACTCTTTTACATACACTTTTAAGTTTATCTGGCGGGGTTATTTAACCACCGAAATCATCAAGCATGATGTTTTCGTCTTCTACGCCCAAGCTGTGTAGCATATCGATCACAGCAGCGTTCATCATCGGTGGCCCACACATGTAGTATTCACAGTCTTCTGGGTTTGGATGATCTTTCAGATAGTTTTCGAGCAACACGTTATGGATAAAGCCTGTTGGACCTTCCCAGTTATCTTCTGGTAATGGGTCAGACAGAGCCACATGCCATTCAAAATTGTCAAACTCTTCTTCTAGCTGATCGTAATCTTCAACATAGAACATTTCACGAATCGAGCGAGCACCATACCAGAAACTGATCTTACGATCTGTTTTCAAGCGCTTGAGCTGATCAAAGATATGCGAGCGCATGGGAGCCATACCAGCACCACCACCGACAAAGATCATTTCAGCTTCAGTCTTCTTGGCAAAGAACTCACCATAAGGACCTGAAACCGTCACTTTGTCACCAGGTACTAAGCTAAATACCCACGAAGACATTTTGCCTGGTGGAATACCGTCAGGACCACGTGGCGGTGGACTTGCGATACGGATGTTAAATTTGATGAGGCCTTTCTCTTCAGGATAGTTGGCCATTGAGTAAGCACGGATAACTGGCTCATCAACTTTTGAAACATAGTTGAAGATACCGAATTTTTCCCAGTCTTCTCTATATTCTTCATCAACCACAAAGTCTTTGTAGTGCACTTCATGCGGTGGCGCTTCCAACTGTACATAACCACCAGCGCGGAAGTTTACTTCTTCGCCTTCTGGAATTTTTAGTACCAGCTCTTTAATGAAAGTGGCAACGTTATCGTTAGAGATAACTTCACATTCCCATTTCTGTACATCAAAGAACTCAGGGTCAATCTCAATTTTCATGTCTTGCTTAACAGCTACCTGACAAGCTAAGCGCATGTGATTGCGGATTTCACCTTGAGTAAAGTAGCCTTCTTCGGTGGGCAAAATAGAACCACCACCTTCAATAACGCGGCAACGACACTGCGCACAAGTACCACCACCACCACAAGCTGAAGATAAAAATATACCTTCGCCCGCTAGCGTTTGTAGTAGTTTGCCGCCAGCTGGTGTCACCACATCATTATCGGGATTATCATTAATATGGATAGTGACATCGCCTGAACTGACCAGTCTTGAGCGCGCCGCCAAAATAATAGCGACGAGGCCCATGATGATCAAGGTAAACATAGCAACGCCACCAATCGCCGTAGCGTAATCCATGGTAGGTATCCTTAATCTATGGGGTAGGGGTGTGGGAGCATAATCTATGCTGTACCCAAACCTCTACCGAATAAATGAATTAAATAAGTCAAATAGCTAATGAAAGCTTTGAGCTTAGCGGTTTAGATGGACATACCACCGAACGACATAAAGCCGAGCGACATAAGACCAACCGTGATAAAAGTAATACCAAGACCACGCAGCGGTGCTGGAATATCTGAGTATTTTAGCTTTTCACGGATACCCGCCAATGCTGTAATAGCAAGTGCCCAACCGAAGCCTGCACCCACACCATAGACAACAGATTCACCAAAGTTATAGTCACGCTCAACCATAAATAATACACCACCCAAGATGGCACAGTTTACGGTGATTAGTGGTAAGAATACCCCAAGCGCGTTATATAGACTCGGTACAAACTTATCCAAGAACATCTCTAGGATCTGTACGGTGGCTGCAATCAAACCGATATAACTTAGCAATCCTAAGAAGCTCAAGTCGATATCAGGGAACCCTGCCCATGCCAGCGCACCATCTTTTAGGATGAACTGGAATAGTAAATTGTTTAGTGGAACGGTAATTGCCATCACGACAACAACAGCAACACCTAGACCAATCGCTGTAGAGACTTTTTTGGATACGGCCAAAAAAGTACACATGCCTAAGAAGTAGGCAAGCGCCATGTTCTCAATAAAGACTGAGGTTATAAATAAACTAACATAATGTCCCATTAGTGACCGCCTCCATGTGCCATGCCTTTAGACTGCGGCTTCATTACAAACTCAGCTTCTTCAACTTGTTCTGGTTTCCAGATACGGACAACAGCGATGAACAAACCAATGATAAAGAACGCTGATGGTGGTAACAGTAATAGACCGTTTGGTATGTACCAACCGCCATCAGTGACTGGCTGTAGAATCGTAATACCGAACCAAGTACCAGCACCCAATAGCTCACGGATAGTTGCAACGAATAGTAGTACTGCTGAGTAACCAAGACCGTTACCAATACCATCTAAAAAGCTTGGGACTGGTGGGTTGCTCATAGCAAATGCTTCGGCACGGCCCATAACGATGCAGTTCGTGATAATCAGACCAACGAAAACTGACAAACCTTTACTGACGTCATAAGCAACTGCTTTTAGTACCTGATCAACCAAGATAACCAACGAAGCAATAATCGTCATCTGTACGATGATACGAATGCTTGATGGAATCTGCTTACGGATAATCGAGATAAAGAAGCTTGAAAATGCCGTTACCAAGGTCAATGCCACACACATGACCATAGCGTTAGCCATGCTGGTGGTGACAGCCAATGCCGAACAGATACCAAGGATCTGTAGGGCAATAGGGTTATTATCAAAGATAGGCGTGGTTAAAATGCTTTTAGTGTCAGCCATGTTATGCCTCCTTGCCGTTTGCTACTGGTAGCTTGGCTGCCAATTCGGTTTTAGGTTGAGCTGCCGGCTTTGATTGATTTGCTTGCGTGTCTGCACCTTCAACCGTTTGGCCGCTCTTTTCGCGTAGCGTATCTAGATAAGGCTTATAACCTTGCTCACCTAACCAAAACTGAATCATATTGCTGACGCCGCGGCTAGTCAATGTCGCACCGCTGATGCCATCAACCCAGTTTTCTTTTGGGTTACCAGCTTTGGTTACACCAGTGGCAACGTTACCATTCTCGTCATAAGACTCGATACCGCTCCACTTTGCACGCCATTCTGGCTCTTCGATACGAGCGCCAAGACCTGGGGTTTCTTTATGCTCGTAGAAACTGATACCTTTGATGGTATTCATATCACTTTCGAGCGTTAAGAAACCATAGATAGTGCCCCATAGACCGTAGCCCTGAATTGGCAATACAACCGTTTCTGGCTGACCGGCATCATCATTTTTGACATAGACTTTGGCATACTTTGGCTTACGACCAATACCAGCAGGATCGTTGTCACCCAAGTCTTCACTTAAAGCTTGGTTTTTTGTCGCTTGACTGGCGTCATAAGCATTACGATCAGGGATGCCAGCAGTTTTTAGCGCATCGTCATCGAGATAAGTACCTTCGTTTAGATCAATAATTTTGACTTCAAAGTCTTTAAAACGTTCGGCGACATCATCTGCTGTATCAGACTCAGCGTCATACATATCAGCCGCGACTAAGATGTTTTTGTTACGGTCTAAACGAGCGTTTTCAACTTGCGCAGGCTTTAGACCAACAGCCACTGCTGAGACCAACACTGAACACACCAAGCATAGCGTCAAAGCCACACTGATGGTTTTCGCGTTATTACTTTTGGGCTTGGACATAGCGAACCCTCCGAGCGGTTTGGCGTTTGATATTTGCTTGAGTCACAAAGTAATCAAACAATGGAGCAAATAAGTTGGCGAATAGAATTGCCAGCATGATGCCTTCTGGGAAAGCAGGGTTGATGACGCGAATCAATACGGTCATAAAACCAATCAAGATACCGTAAGCCCAGCGGCCTTTGTTTGTATGCGCAGCTGATACTGGATCGGTTGCCATAAATACAGCACCGAAAGCAAAGCCACCGATAACCAAGTGCCAGTAGAACGGCAAGCTCATCATCATATTGTCTTCAGAGCCAATCATGTTGAATACAAGAGACGTCGCAATCAGACCGACCACACAACCTGCCATAATGCGCCAAGAAGCAATACGCGTCCATAGCAACACTGCCGCACCCATTAGGATAGCTAGCGTCGATACTTCACCGATACTACCTTGCATGTTACCTAAGAATGCATCACTCCACGTGATGGCATTACCATAGACATCGACGAAGTCCTGAGGAACCACACCAAGGGCTGCAAGGCCAAGAGGGGTTGCACCTGAGAAACCATCTACTGCTGTCCATACTGAGTCACCAGACATATAGGCTGGATAAGCAAAGTATAAGAATGCACGACCCGATAGGGCAGGGTTAAGGAAGTTTTTACCAGTACCACCGAACACTTCTTTTGCGACAACCACACCGAAGATAATACCTAGGGCGACTTGCCATAAAGGAATATCAGGTGGTAGACATAATGCAAATAGAACTGAAGTCACAAAGAAACCTTCGTTAACTTCGTGTCCACGGACGACAGCAAAGATAATCTCACAAAGAATACCTACCGCAAACGTCACGATATAAATAGGCAAAAACTGCATCGCACCATAGACGAAACTTGCCCAGATACTGTCTGGATTATAGCCTGCCATGCTAGTGATCACAGTACGCCAACCTTCTGGCTGCAATCCAAGCTGAGCGATAGCGGTTAGTGCTTGATGACCAATATTGTACATACCCCAAAACATCGCTGGGAACGTACATAGCCATACGGTAATCATAATACGCTTTAGGTCAATCCCGTCACGTACATGCGATGATGCATAAGTGGTTGAGCTTGGTTGACGTAAGAACGTATCAAACATCTCAAAAATAGCGTAGTACTTTTCGTGTTTGCCGCCTTTGGTGAAAGATGGCTCCATACGATCGAACATATTGTGTAAAAATTTCATCGTGGTTAGCCCTCCAGCTCAATGCGCGTTAAGTTATCACGCAAAATATCACCGAATTCATATTTGCCAGGAGATACAAAGGTGCATAGTGCCAAATCTTCTTCGTCCAGTTCAAGCACACCCAAATCTACTGCGCTAATGATGTCTTCGACAATCAATGCACGTAGTAATTGAGTTGGTAGGTAATCTTGTGGCATGACTTCTTCATAGACACCGATTGGTACCATGGCTCGTGGTGAGCCGTTACTGGTCGTAGTAAAGTCGTATTTTTTGCCACCAAAAAACTGCGAAATATAGATAGGCAGTTTTGAGAAGCGGTTTTTACCTGGAGTAAAGAAATGGAACGCAGGACGCTCACGACCTTCAGTCAAGACGCTGATCTGATTGTGAAAACGACCCAAATAGGCGATGTTTTCAAACACTTTGCGACCAGACAATACTGAACCTGAAATGATACGGTTCTCGCCAGCAGCCAGCTTACCTTTGGTTAATGCAGTGATATCAGCACCGCGCTCAGTCATAACCAACTGCGGGTTAGTGACCGCAGGTCCTGCTAAGCTCACCATACGGCGCGTATATAGACGACCTGTCGTAAATAATTTACCGATGGCGATCACGTCTTGATAACCAATCGTCCATACGGTTACACCGCGGCTGATAGGGTGCAAGAAATGAATGTGCGTACCAGCAAGACCAGCTGGATGCTTACCAGCAAAACCATGATACTCAGTGACGTTATTCGCTGCAGTTTTTGCAACTGGCGTCAGTTGGGTATCGCCGTGATGGCAGACAAAGGTCTTTGGACTAAGCGTAGATAATACAGCAAGTCCATCATTGAACGCTTGTAGCTGCTCATTGATCACAAGCATCGGGTCAAAGGCAAGTGGATTGGTATCCATTGCTGTGACAAAGATGGCATGTGGACGAGCGCCGATTTCGGGTGCGCGGCTATAAGGACGCGTACGGAACGCCGTCCATTCACCAGAGGCAATCAGTTGGGTTTCAACGACTTCAGAGTCTAGGTCAGCAAGCTGCTGTGAGTCATAGCGCTCAAAGTCTACTTCTTCACCATTTGGGTCGACCGCAATCACAAGACTCTCAAACACTCGACGTTCGCCACGTTTAACAGCGACGACCTTACCGGCAGCAGGGGCAGTGTAGATCACGCCAACACGTTTTTTGTCTTCATAAACGGGCTGACCTTTGGCTACAATGTCACCTTCTTTGACATTCATAGTGGGCTTCATGCCCACATAATCATAGCCAACAAGTGCTACATGTGTCGGTTGGTGCTCAGATATCTCGCGGGAGGGTTCACCAGTGATGGGCAAATCCAAACCTTTTTTGATGGTAATCATAAGCGAAAACTTAGTCCATAGTCTAAAACGATACCAGACGTCCTGTTTGGTATATCGGTAGCATGAACATTTGTATCACTCAACAAAGCCTTCAATCGCCTATTTCCTTTATAGTGAAATAGGGATGAAAGCTCTGTGAAGACAATACATGATCATAACTACTAGTAAGAGTATTAACGCTGACCTTAGACTCCTTAACAACACGTTAATGTCTTATTCGAATTACCAAAGTGGCGACTGGCTACCAAGGTGTATGCTAAAACCGTTTCATCGAAATCAATCGCTACAGCGCATGGCTAAAAGAGACTGGTTTAAATACAAATGGCTTTATCACACGTTTCATTGAAATTTAAAACTTGTAACACCAGTATGTTTGACCCTCTCTCGTTCACTAATATCGTTCAAAGATATTCGATAGAATAAGAGTGTGGCCAAATAACGATCTATTAAGGTAGATGATATACTGGTTAAAAGACAAACTAGCTAAGCAACTGATAAGCAAACCTCACTTATTATAAGCTGCTATAGTTTTAATCGTAACGGTTTTAATATAGTTAGCTAGTGATAGGGACTTGCAAGACATCTAATTAAGGTTAAATACCGCAGAATCGATGGTTTAGAGACTATTGGTTGAGATTTTTTCAGATAGTCCTTTTTAGCAATTTCTTGGCCAATATTTTATTGGCGTATTGAACGATTGCTCGATCCATCCTGATCACCATGCTGTATTAGTGAGCTGTAACAACTCAACAAAAAGCGTAACACATGGTTACTATCACATAGAAACAAATAAAAATTTACCTAGGATTATACGCTAAATTGACCTAAAATTGCCAGTCAGTAATAGAATTTAACGATTGTTGGTAGTGATTCTACGTACTAAAACTTATGGTTATGATTGTCTAGTTTCTGTCTTTCTTATTTGTATTCAAACAGATTGCTAACTTAGCGATGTCTTGGTTTTCGATCTGTCCATAATTTATGCTACTTTTAAGCAGCGTTTTCTATCGTTATTTGACGCTTCAATAACGTTTCATTCTCAAAATTTTAATTTACTAAATTTATTGCCAATCTTGTGCTTTATAAGGAATGCTATATGTGTGCTGTGCCTGTCATTATCCCGGCTATTGATTTAAAAGATGGTAAGTGTGTACGTTTAAAACAAGGCCGTATGGAAGATGATACGGTGTTCTCAGATGACCCAGTTGCCATGGCAGCGCGTTGGGTAGATGAAGGCGCGCGTCGCTTACATTTGGTCGATTTGAATGGTGCTTTTGATGGCGTGCCAGTACATAGACAAGTAGTCAATGATATTACCAAAGCCTACCCGAACCTGCCTATTCAATTGGGCGGCGGTGTACGTAACATGAATACCATCGAGCAGTATATTACCGCAGGTTTGACGTATATCATTATCGGTACAAAAGCCGTTGAGGATCCTAATTTTGTCGCGGAAGCTTGCCGCGAATTTGCAGGGCATATCATCGTCGGTATCGATGCCAAAGACGGTATGGTAGCTACTCATGGCTGGGCAAACGTGACAGATACCAAAGCGACCGAGCTTGCTAAGCGCTTTGCAGATGTAGGCGTGTCATCAATCGTTTATACTGATATCGCCCGTGATGGCATGATGCAAGGAGTCAACGTCGAACAAACTGTTAATTTGGCGCGTGAAGGCGGATTACCTGTGATTGCATCAGGCGGCGTTACTGATATGAAAGATATCGAGCTGTTAAAGCCGTATGGTGATTGTATCGAAGGTATCATCACTGGTCGTGCTATCTATGAAGGCACGTTGAATTTGAGCGAAGCGCAGCTTTATTTAGATAGCTAAATCCAGATAGCCAGTTACCAACAACAAGCTAAGCGAGAAAATCCGTAAAAAATAAAGGATGCTTATGGCCACTTATATTGACCGTCCGATAGTACGCATTTTTATAAAAGCGTGGGGTCAAATAGTGTTGCTACTAAGCATCCTTTTTGCGTTTTCAGCGCATGCTGCCAGTGAAGAAATTTCTGGTATCGCAGCAGCACTAGGTATGGAGACAACTGAAGGTGTAGAAACGACAGAGGAAAGCGTATCTAACGATAATTCTGCCACATCAGAAAATGAAACATCAACAGGTGATACAACAGAACTTGACAGCTCATTGCCAACGCCTGCTCCACCGCCAGTAATCAGTGGCGAAAGCACTAATAATGCTCAAATCGAGACTACACCCACACCGCAAAAAGACAACGACATTCGTCAACGTATCAGCGGTATTTTCTCTGAAATCGAAGGCTTACAAGCCGTCAACGTTAGTGTCACCCAAGGGGTCGTTACCCTAACGGGAGAAACAGCCAACGAAAAAAAAGCACAACAAGCTATTAACCTAACCAACCGTCTAACAGATGTCGTCACTGTAGAAGACAGAATTAACCGTACACTAGATGTTCAAGAGAATGTCTCAACGGTCTATCAAGGTCTAAAAGCGCAGGTGACCAATCTTGTGAAGGCGCTGCCGCTACTATTGGTCGGCATTGTTATATTTGCCTTGGTAGCATGGTTTGGCAGCTGGTTATCTAATCGCAAAAAAATGTGGCAACGTCTGACGCCCAATCCATTTGTCGCTGAGCTGCTGTCACAAACAGTCAAAGTCATCTTTATTATCTTTGGTCTGATTCTAGGACTAAGTCTTATAGGTGCAGAGACTATTTTAGGCACATTGCTTGGTGGTGCAGGTGTCATTGGTATTGCGGTTGGTTTCGCAGTCAAAGATACTATCGAGAATTATATCGCTTCACTAATGCTGAGCATTCGCCAACCTTTTCGTGCTCGTGACCATATCGTGATTAATGGGCAAGAGGGCATCGTGGTTCGTTTGACCTCGCGCGCGACGATACTGATGACATTAGATGGTAATCAGTTACGTATTCCTAATGCTGAAGTCTTTAAAGGTACGATTCTAAACTATACCAAAAATCCTGAGCGCCGATTTACTTTTGAATTGGGCGTTGATGCCAATGATGATCCATTAGCAGCAATCAAAGTCGGATTGGATGCGATACATACGCTGGCGTTTGTGTTGAATGAACCAAAGGCGATTGCGGTTATTACCAATGTGGGTGATTCTAATATTGTTTTGGAATTTCAGGTTTGGGTAGATCAATCAGAGACTGACTTTGCCAAAGCACGCAGTATCGCCATTCGTGAAACCAAGCACGCACTAGAAGATAAAGGCTTTAGCTTACCTGAGCCTATTTATCGTCTGCGCTTCAACAATAAGTTAGAAAAAGCCTTTGAGCACATGCAAAGCAGTGTCAGCAATGCTAATAATGTTCAATCTGATATGACGATTACGCCGACGATTCCTGAATCTGCTGAAAAAAATCAGGTCAGCGAGAGTCATACGGATGACCAAGATAAAAAACAAGCCAAGGCTCGAGCCAAAACCATTCTGCAAGGTCGCAGTGCTAATGATGTTCTCGATGCCCGTCCTGACGATAAGCTGATGGAAAAAGTCGAGCAAGAGATTGCTCAAAGCTCAGATGAGACGGATTTATTGAATAATAATAGTCCTCAAGAATAGATATTAAACGTTAAATAAAGTTTAGGCATAAAAAGTGCAACAGAATCTATATTTGGTAGTTATTCAAATACGGGGCTTTTTATGGAAATGAAACACGTCATTATCTTTGCAGTAATTGGTATTGTGGCATTACTCGGCTTCAACATCATCAATGGCAATAGTCGCGAACAAAATAGAGAGATCGCAGCCAGTAGCGTAGCGGCTGAACAGCCTGATTCTACAGTAGCTACCTCTGATACAGATATTACTAGCCAGCCACTTAGTCAACAGCCGAAAGCTATCGTAGATAGTGCTACTAGCAAAATTGATCAAGCGCAGCAAGCCGAGCAAGACCGTGTAGAGCAATTAGACGATGCGCAATAGGCACAATAAATAGCTATATCATTGATGATTGAAAAGTACACAGCATAAAAAAGGCTAACGATTACGTTAGCCTTTTTTATTGTATTACAACATCAGTATCTAAGTATCAGTCTAAGCTTAGCTTTTTTTGGCAGCGCCTCTGCGGTTGCTGCTTCTTTTCGCTGGGGTTTTCTTAGGCTGTTCTTTCTTCGGTTGACCTTTTTTGCTTTGGTTCATTGCACTAGATTGCAATTTAGCCTTCAAATCAAAATCAATTTGTAGCAGGTCCATGTTGACACCCGCAACCTTCACCTTAACTGAATCGCCCAGTCCAAATAGCGTGCCTTTATCCTTACCGATAAGCTGCTGTTGCTGCTCATCGTAGACAAAGAAGTCATCGCCAACGTTTGAAATATGAACCAAACCGTCGATATATAAGTCAGTCAATGTGACGAATAGACCAAAGCTAGTAACCGTAGTCACAACGCCTTCAAATTCTTCACCGACATGATCGGTCATATAGTGACACTTGAGCCAAGATTCTACATAACGTGATGCTTTTTCTGCACGGCGTTCTGTATCTGACGTTTGTGTACCAGCACCTTCAAGAGAAAAGTCCATAACAGGCTGTGGGCTGTTGGTAACTTTTGCCTTAATCGCACGATGCAGCATCAAATCTGGATAACGACGAATTGGCGAGGTAAAGTGGCTATATTCGTCATATGCTAAGCCAAAGTGACCAATATTGTCAGGTGCATAATTTGCTTGCATCATTGAACGCAGCAGCATGCTATGAATACTGATGGCATCTGGTCTGTCTTTGGTCGCTTCGATAATCCGCTGATAATCCGCTTGCGTTGGATTCTCTTCGGGGAATGGTAAGCCAAAGTTTTTTGCATATTCATGAATACGCATCGACTTCTCATTATCAGGCTTATCATGGTTACGATATAAAACTGGTAACTCATGCTTAAGCGCGAAGTTTGCCGCACAAGTATTGGCAAGCAGCATACATTCTTCGATTAGCTTCTGAGAGTCGCCACGAGTGCGTGGTAAAATCGCTTCGATTCCGCCTTTCTCGTTAAACTTGATATACGTTTCAACTGTTTCGAATTCCATTGCATGACGTTCTTCACGCTTTTTAAGCAGTAGCTCATACAATTGATGTAACGTATCAACAGATTTTTTAACGTCTTTATTACCTGTCAGTGATTTAGGTAATCTCTTATCATTTGGGTTCACAAGATAATCATTTACTTGATTATAAGTTAGACGTGCTTGTGAGTGCATCACTGACGGATAGAACTCATATCCAGTCACTTTACCGGCACGCGATATCTTGATATCAGCAACCATACATAAGCGATCTAGATTAGGGTTCAATGAACATAGGCCGTTAGATAATACTTCAGGCAACATTGGAATCACGCGATGCGGGAAGTATACTGAAGTACCACGCTCATAAGCATCTTGGTCAAGTGGTGAATTCGGTGTCACATAATAGCTGACGTCCGCAATCGCAACCACGACACGGTAGTTACCACCAGAACGCTTTTCAGCAAATACAGCATCGTCAAAGTCACGAGCATCTTCGCCATCGATAGTGACAAGCGGTAGATGACGTATGTCTGTGCGGCCTTTTATGTCTTTTTCGGTTGGCTCCTGATAGTCATCAGCTTGTTTAAGCGCAGCTTCGCTAAAATCTGATGGAATATCATAGTTGAGCAGGGTAGTCTCAATAATCAATTCACGATCATTATCGTCAGACAGCACTTCAGTGATTTTACCAGTGGCAAATTCATGCTGGTTTGGCCAGTCAATGATATCGACTTTAACAGGAGCGCCTTGTTTGATATTTAGCGCCTGAACATTGTCATCAGTAACCGTAATCGGTTGATGATTGTTCGGGCTACCAAGCTCAACACAATAGCCGTCTTCATCACGAGCAAGTGTACCGATAAAGTTGTTTTGGCGGCGTTCGACAACATCGACGATACGCCCTTCGGTACGTCCACGATTGTCTGTCGAAGTGCCGACGGCTGCTACCGTGTCGCCATTGAATACCCAGCGCATTTGTTTTTCATGTAAAAACAAATCTGGCATATCACTTAGCACCACAAAACCAAAACCTTTTGGATGGGCAGACACTGTACCTGAAACGATATCTTGCTTGGTCACTGTGCGATAGCGATAAGGACGACCATCACGATTCACTTGGCCATCACGTGCCATTGCTTTTAGACGATTGCCCAAAGCGTCAAACTGATCAGGGTCATCAATGTTAAAGGCTTTTGCCAATTGCTGATGCGTGACTTCCCCATGTTCATTAATCGTGCTGAGTATCAGCTCACGACTAGGAATCGGGTTATCATATTTTTTTGCCTCACTTGAGGCGTTTGGATCATTCCAACTCATAAATTACCGTATCTATTTTTAAAATTATTAATAGTGGCTATCTTAACACGAACGACGTTGCAATATCTTGCGTCAATTGTCTTATGTGTATTCGGTAGCAGGAAGCGGTCAGTTTTCTGGCGACCGCTATAGGGATAAATCAAATATCGATATCGACATTGCTCGATTGGTTAGTGATTTTTTTACTATCCAACTCTTTTGAGACTTCTAACACCGTAGTCTGATTTGATTTATCCAAGTATTTTTGTGCTTTATCTACTTCAGTGGTCAATGTATTGACCGTTTGCTTCATATTCTCTAGTGCTTCAATTTTATAATTGCTAATCATATCCATAGTGTCATAGACATTATTGAAGGCATTTTGCAGTTTATCAAGCTCAATGCTACTGCTGGTCGCCTGCTCATGGATTTCACCTGACTGACGCTTGAGCATCGCTGAAGTTGATTCAATCAAACTACTGGTGGTTTTATTCAAAGCAGTGATTTGATCTAATACCAATTTTTGATTGGTCATGGCTTGAGCAACGACAACAGCCGTGCGTAGTGCAGATACCGTCGTCGTGGTTGCGCGATCGACACCTTTAATCAGCTCTAAGTTATTACGGCGAATGGTATCAAGCGCCAAATAGCCTTGTACATTCACTGCTAACTGGGTTAAAAAGTCAGTGTTTTTTTGACGGACATAGAACAACATCTCTTCTTTAATGATGCGCGCTTTTTCTGGATCTGTTGCTTCTATCGCATAGACCTTCTGCTCAAGTTGCTCATCAATTTTTTTGCCAACATAGACATACTGGCGAATAGACTGCATCAGCTCCCACATATTGACTTTTTCTTGCTCAATCATCGCATTGTCTTTGAGCAATTCATCTTTACCATTGTAGAGACTGGTAACGACCGCATTGATATGTGATTGTGCTGATTCATACTGACGGAAATAATCTTGCACCTTATTGCCGAAGGGAATGAGACCGAACAACTTGCGTGAGCTGGTCAGCTCTTTTTTGCTCGGATCTAAGTCTTCGACAATCCCGCGTAGTTCCGTCAATGATTTGGCGATAGGAGAGTTGTCGAATAAACTGTCATTAAGACTTTTTGCAGGCAAATCTAACATTCGATTAGATACTTGCGCAGATTCACGAATCTCTTTGGTACCTAGATTATGAATAGACTGCACATTTTGTCGAAACTCATCGCTATGCACAGAGTTGGTAAGCACATGATCAACAAAAGCATCAACCTTGGCATCGAGCTCAGGAATTTGGCTTTCATCCAATTTGACCATCTGATCTGCTTCACTTTTCTGTATTTCTTTGACAGGTTCAGGTGCTGTTAGAGAGATACTGGGAGTTGTAGCGTTTTCTGGTGGCGTCAATTCTTGCATGAAATATCCTCTGATATCGGAGAAGGGAAGTGTTTTTTTCAACGACTCTGACAGTCGTGATATACATTGTTTTTATTTATACACTTAGCTTTTATACATTTATAAAATGTTTTTAGCTCGTACTAATTTTTATCAAATGATCATTAGTTACTGCTAAATACTAACTAGTAAATATAACTAGACCTTTAGATTACCGTGTAATCAGAAAGTTGAGAAGGTGGGTTTTGTAAAATAGCGTCAATCAATGATGCTAGGCTATTTATGTTCAATATAGCTGCGTTCATTACTGCCGTTTTTGAGTCCAAATAATAAAAAACCATCAATATCCCGCAGCATATTGATGGTTAGAGTTATAAATAGCTATATAGACTAACAGCCACCACTCAAAGCAATCCAATAAACAGATTACTTTTTCTTAGTGGGTCCAAGCAGCATACCCATCTGACGACCTTCCATCTTAGGGTACTGTTCGACGTTTGAGATATCAGCAGTATCTTCAATGATACGATCAAGTTGTTTGCGACCGATGTCTTGGTGCGCCATTTCACGTCCGCGGAAACGGATGCTAATTTTAACTTTGTCTTGATCTTCCAAGAAGCTCACGATTTTTCTCAGTTTAACCTGATAATCGGCCTCTTCGGTACTAGGACGTAGCTTCATCTCTTTCAGCTGAGTCTGCTTTTGGTTCTTCTTAGCTTCTTTAGCCTTTTGCTTTTGATCATAGAGGAAGTGCTTATAATCCATGATCTTACATACTGGCGGCTTAGCTTCAGGAACTAATTCAACCAAATCTAGATTTTCATCACGTGCCGCTTTCATCGCGGTTGCGATATCAACCACGCCCATTTGCTCGCCATCTTCTTTAACGAGACGGACTTCTTTGACATTGATATCTTCGTTGATGTTCAAACGGTTGGACTGTTTAATAGGTATTACTCCTCATCTGTTTTTGGGGTCTGTCGGCCTTTTTTACTGACAGCGGTCTGTACTAATGTAATAAATTCAGAAACACTCATCACGCCAAGGTTCTCACCTTCACGAGTTCGGACGTTGACACTGCCCGATTCGACTTCTTTATCCCCTAATACTAGCATATAGGGAATACGTTCTAATGTTTTCTCTCGTATCTTAAATCCAATCTTTTCGTTACGCAAGTCGCTAATAGCGCGCAAACCTGCATTTTTAAGCTCGCTAACTACGTTTTCGCATGCATCAGCCTGTTTATCGGTGATATTCATGACCACAACTTGCTGCGGTGCTAGCCATACTGGCATCCAACCGGCATAGTTTTCGATCAAAATACCGATGAAACGCTCAAACGACCCTAAGATTGCACGGTGCAACATAATAGGTACTTCACGATCGTTTTGCTCATTGACGAACTCTGCATCTAGTCGTTCAGGCATATTCGGATCAACCTGAATAGTGCCACACTGCCAAATGCGTCCTAATGAATCCTTTAGACTAAACTCAATCTTTGGACCATAGAATGCACCTTCGCCAGGTAAGTAATCCCAGTCTAGCCCTGAGCTATCAAGCGCATCTGCAAGAGCCTTTTCTGCAAAGTCCCAAGACTCATCACTACCAACACGTTTTTCAGGGCGGGTAGAAAGCTTCATAATGATATTGTCAAAACCAAAATCTTCATAGACAGCGAGCGTTAGCTTAATAAAGTCAGCAACTTCTTGTTGAATCTGTGCTTGCGTACAGAAAATATGCGCATCATCTTGCGTAAAACCACGTACACGCATCAGACCATGTAATGATCCTGATGGCTCATTGCGATGGCAAGAACCAAATTCAGCCATACGTAATGGTAGATCACGATAAGACTTTAAACCTTGATTAAACACTTGCACGTGACAAGGGCAGTTCATCGGTTTTACTGCATAATCACGGTTTTCGCTAGAAGTCGTGAACATATTGGTTGCATAGTTGCCCCAATGTCCTGAACGCTCCCACAAGCTGCGATCAACGATTTGAGGTGTCTTAATCTCTTCGTAGCCGTTATCGTATTGTACTTTGCGCATATATTGCTCAAGTACTTGATAAATCGTCCAACCATTAGCATGCCAGAACACCATACCTGGCGCTTGCTCTTGCATATGAAATAGGTTCAGCGCTTTACCGATTTTACGATGGTCACGTTTTTCTGCTTCTTCAATACGCTGGATATAAGCTTTTAGCTGTTTCTTATCAGCCCACGCAGTACCATAGATACGTTGTAACTGCTCATTTTTCGCATCGCCGCGCCAATAAGCACCTGACATTTTGGTCAGTTTAAATACTTTTAAAAAGCGCGTGTTTGGCACATGCGGGCCACGGCACATATCCACGTATTCTTGATGATGATACAAACCGAAGGCTTCTTCACCTGGCATATCATTAATAAGCTTTAACTTATAGTCTTCGTTACGTGATTCAAATATCTCAATCGCTTCGGCACGGGGCGTCATTTTCTTGATAACGTCATAATCTTGCTTGATCAGCTCCATCATGCGTTTTTCAATCGCTTCCATATGCTCAGGCGTAAATGGCGTTTCACTAAAGATATCGTAATAAAAACCATCATCAATAACAGGACCAATGACCATTTTCACATCAGGGTAGAGCTGTTTAACAGCATGACCTAACAGGTGAGCGCATGAGTGACGAATAATATCAACACCGTCGTTGTCTTTTGGCGTTACGATTTCAACATTGGCATCAGCGACGATAGGATCATGTGCATCTACTAGATGACCATTTACACGTCCAGCAACCGTCGCTTTAGCGAGTCCTGTCCCAATACTTTGCGCCACTTCCATGACTGTTGTATGACCTTCAAAGTCTTTTACACTACCATCGGGTAAAGTAATCGCTACCATAATCTATTCGCCTATTATTGGGTCCGTTGGCAGTGATGATTGCAACCATCAATCATATAACCGTGAGACCACATCAATTATATCTAATCATCGTGATATGTTGTGAAAGGGACGCATTACCTAGAGTTTTACTATGACTATCTAAGCTAGAGCTGATGTAAGGCTTAAGGCCAGTTAATCAATAGCATTGCAGCAAAATGCATTTCGCTATATGAATAATACAACAGCCAACATATATAAGTAATGCAGCAAAATACCTATTATAGCAAAAACCGTCTCTCAACACTAGATATCAAGGGATTGCGCGACGACTAATATAAGAGCCATATCTTATGATAAAGGTAGTATCAAATACTGAACTATATAGGACAATATATTGAAAGCATCATATAACCCCGAATAACTTAGCTTCTATATAGTGCTAGTTATATGAATATCAACATTCAAAAACATCATAGATCATCTGCTTAAGAGAAATATGTAAGAATATCAAGATGAATAAGTCCAGTTATGAGGATTAGATAAAGCTGGTCTTTAATGGAAACTGATGAACTAAATGGTATTGCACACTAGTATTAAAGAAAATAGAAATCCTCAGTTTTATAACCCATTGAAAGAAATACAGATTTGTTTCTCTCTTAAAATAAGTTC